>JBBRVA010000424.1:0-7083 GCA_038247295.1 Caldilineales bacterium
ATGGTGTTGATTTGAATGGTGGCTTCGGCGGGTTGCAGGGGCCAGGGTCGATGGTGGATTTCGCCAATCTGGGCGCGCTGTTGTCCGTCCAGGGTGTAAAGACTGTAACGTTCGGTCAACCACTGTTCGAGCGTACCAGGTTGGGCGCGATAGACGGGACCAGTGGGTGCATACTGGCCGGCAAATTCAGCCGCCGGTGCGCCGTGGTGCGTGCGTCGACTTTGGTAATCAATTGTGTGCCCATCGTCGCGCAAATGCATTTCGGCATTGAAATAAGGTAACTTGAAGAGACCCCGCGCTAACGCCACGGCGACTGGATTGGCCGCTTCCAGGCTAAAAAAGTAGACACCCGGCTTGGGATGGACTGGGTGACGCGCTTTGACATAGGTGCGCACATTCAGTTCGGGGAAGGCCGACAGCCAGGGCACGGCCGGCAATAGACGGGGCCGCACCCCACTCATGCGGAAAGGGACGACGCCTACCCAGGCCGAACCGTCAAAGGTGTCTAGTTCCAATGTAGGCGGTACCAATGCACGCATCACGTCGACCGAAATGGGCCAATGGGCAAAAAGCAGATCGTGCCAACTTTGTGTCATGACCCAGGGACCCACCGGCAGTGGCCAGGGCCGATGATCAAGCTGGCGCAAGATTTCACCGATCATAAGAACGCGACCCCCATGTGAACCACACCTAACCATGTAAAACCAATCAGGATTAGCC
This sequence comes from Caldilineales bacterium, assembly GCA_038247295.1. Taxonomy (GTDB): domain Bacteria; phylum Chloroflexota; class Anaerolineae; order Caldilineales; family Caldilineaceae; genus JAPLGZ01. The sequence goes on from JBBRVA010000424.1 coordinate 721, forward strand.
AATCACCGCGCCGCCGGCCCAGATAGAGTTGGCTGCCGGCGCGCAAGAACCACCAGCCGGCAATCCAGAGCGCTAACAAGCGACCCACGGGTGTGCCGATCCAATAGGGTGCGAGCAAGTCGACGATGCCAATGCTCACCAGCGTGTAACTCGCCGCATGGTTCATCACCCAGGCGATGCCATGCACATCACTGCGCTCGGTCTTATAAAAAATGGGCCCGAGGCGAAAGGGTTTGATCGGCGTACCCGTTTTAGGAATTGCCTGGGCAAAGTCTAGCAGCACGGGGAAAAAGAAGTGAGCGCTGCCCAGCGCCAGGGTGAAGAGGCCACAAATTGCCAATGCGATGCGCCAAAGTAACATCCAACTTTACTCCTTGCCAACCGATACATGTATTTCTAGATGCACGAATAGAATTCATCATACCTGCAAGCGCGTGTCACCTGCAAAGCACCGTTGAAACTTTTGTATTTATCCTGCGTATTGTTGGATGAAGACTGATAAAACTGTACTGATAAAACCGTGAAGTATCGTAACAGTCGCCATTTTTGAAATTTAGTGGAACGTGCGCTACTCGCGTCACTCGAATGAACTGAGGAGGAAAGATGAGCATGGAAAATGTGGTCGAGATTAAAACGACCCCCGACAACCGTGTGATGGTTGAAAATATCAGCACTGGTGATCCGGTTACGGATCCAAGTGCCAATACCCAAACAAACACGAAACGCAAGCAGACACTCTTTCGTCATCCGACCGATAAGTTGATCGGTGGCGTCTGTGGTGGCCTGGGGGATTACTTGGGCGTGGATCCCACCCTGGTGCGGATTTTGTGGGTCGTGGCGACGTTGGTTACTGGGGGCGGTGGCTTTTTGGCCTATCTTGCCCTCTGGCTGTTGTTACCGGTCGGCACTGCGCAACAAGGTCAGCAGCGCCCCGCCGCGATTGAACTCAACGAGCGTAGCATGAGCCGCGCCGCTGTCGTTCTAATGACGTTAGGCGGCCTCTGGCTGCTCTCTAACCTAGGTGTTTTGCCCTTCCTGTGGGATAGCTTTGGTAGTGTCGTGCGCATCTTCTTCTGGCCTGTCCTGTTGATCGGCGCCGGTTATCTGATGTGGCGTGGCGCCGGTGGCCAAAGCTGGCAGCTGAATTGGAGCGGCGCCCGCGAGCGTTGGAACACACGCATGAATGGCAAAATGCCGACCAAAGCGGATGTGAAGGAAAGCCTAAAAGATGTCAAGCAGCGTCTGCCGCTCAAGCGCAGCCGTCGTGATCGCCTCTTTATGGGCGTCTGTGGTGGAGTTGGTCAGCGCTTGGGCATCGATTCTAACCTGGTGCGCCTGATCTGGGCTGCCTTTAGCATCGGTAGCATTGGTGTCGGCGTCCTGGTCTACATCGCTATTGGTCTGATCCTGCCCGAGGAGACCATCGTCGACGTGCCTGCTTACAACGATCGTTTGCAGAATGTACAAGTGGTCGACGGTACGGCCACCCACATTGTCTAACGGTGTTTAGGCAGAGTGAGTGACCGTCCAAATAAACGCATAGAAAAGAAACACCAGATGCTTTGCATCTGGTGTTTCTTTTCTATGCACCGCCTACTTTGCTTTTGTTTTCTTGACCTGGGCCGCCGGGTAGCCTTTGCGATTCCACAGCGGTTTCAGTGCTTCGATCAGATCTTTTTGGACAACCTTGCGGTTGGGGGTGCGCAAAAACCACACTTCAATTTTCTGCCCTGCCTGCGCGGCTTGGTAGATCAAATGATTGATCCCACAGATGGTGGTTTGTCCCTGTTCGTAACAGTTGCGCGGGGAGATCGAACCATAGCCACTGTTAAAGCGTGTGGCTAGGCTAAGGCACTCGCCAACGTAGGTCGCCGTTGCGTCAAGCGTCAGAATATAGACGCCTTCCTCGTGGTGTGCTTCTGAAATGCGAAATTTGCAAAATGGACCCTCACCATAGGCATTGAGCGCAAGCCCTTGTGGATTTTGGTATTGCGTGTGGGGCGTAAATGCGAGAATCTTCCCATCGTCGTCTAACTCTGGTCGGATGTTGCTTGTCCACTCAAAATTGTACTTAGCCCAAGTTCTCATGGCTGTCCCTGAATCTCTTTTCGTTGTGTTTGTATAGCGATTTGATGGTAGAAAATATCTATCCCTGGCGTCGATTGAGATCGCCAGGTTGCACTGTTTTTAATTTTCATGGTGTGTCACAGATGGGAACGTCAACATTGCGGTCAACGTTCCCATCTGGATCATGTCTAACTTTATTCGAGGAATCTGGGGATAAATCTAAACTGTCACGGCCGCGTGATTAGACCAACTCAATCACAGGCTTCTTGCTCCGAAACGTTTCGACCACGAGCGGCTCGCCGACCAAATCATATTCCATGGCGCCATTGATGTGGACTTCGATCATCTCGCCGGCCGGTACCCCACGGACGCCAGGCACCAGGACTAGCCCATCCACTTCGGGTGCGTCGCGATAGCTGCGGCCTAACAGCAATGGATCACCACTGCCGGCCACTTCGCCTTCCCCTTCGACCAAAATTTCCAACATTTTGCCCACCTGCGCCTGGTTTTTGCGCAGGCTGATCGGCTGCTGACGCTCCATCAGGCGGGCGTAGCGTTCTTCTTGCACGGCATCCGGCACGGGGTCGGCCAACAGCGCGGCAGGTGTGCCGGGCTCTGGGCTATAGCGGAAGGCGCCGACCTTGTCAAACTGGATCGCGTCGACAAAGTCGAGCAAGCCTTGGAATTCTTCTTCCGTTTCGCCGGGAAAGCCAACAATGAAAGTCGTGCGCAGTGCAATGTGGGGCATCGCCTGACGCAATTTTGCCACGTGATCGTAGACCATTTCTAGCCGATTGGGCCGACGCATGCGGCGCAAGGTGCGCGCATCGCCATGCTGCAACGGCATGTCAAGATAGGGCACAATCTTGGCATGGCTGGCCATCGTTGCTACCAACTCGTCGCTCACATGGCCGGGATAGGCGTACATCAAGCGCACCCAGCGTAGCCGGTCATCAGTGCGGTTGCAGATCGCTGCCAGCAGCCGCGGCAGGCTGTTTGGTTCGCCCCAATCACGACCATAATCGGTGCTGTCTTGGGCCACAAGCACCAACTCTTTGGCGCCAGCGTCTACTAGCGCATTCGCCTCATCAACGATGGCTTCGAGCGGGCGGCTGCGCAGCTTACCCTTGAAACTGGGAATCGTGCAAAAGGTGCAGGGCGCATTGCAACCGTCAGAAATCTTGAGGTAGGCGCTGCCCCCCACGACGGGCGGGCGCGGTACGGCATTCGCATAGGCAGCGTCGGGGTCACCCAGGAGGCTATATTTTTGAAACTGGCGCTGATCTTTGCCGCCGCGTACGCCCTGGATCAACTCGACTACATCCATCCAACGCCGCGTGCCGAGCAGACCGTCGACCTTGGGCACGCGCTGCAACACTTCGTCACCGTTGCGTTGCGCCAGGCAACCGGCGGCGATCAGCACCTGGTTGCGCCGTTTGCGCCGCCCTAAATCTTGTAAGACGCCGATCGATTCTTCCTTGGCCGCTTCCAAAAAGCCGCACGTGTTGACAATTAAAACATCGGCATCGCGCGCCGATGCGCTGGGGGCATAGGCCGCGTTGCGCAGGAGCATCTCCATACCGTCGCTGTCGACTTTATTTTTGGGGCACCCCAGGGTAATTAAATGATATTTCAAAACAAAATCCTTTGGCTATTTCTATCAAGTTCTATCAGGCGCAAACCGCTAATTTTGGATCATTTTTTGCAACGTCTGCCACTGTTCGGCATCGTCAAAGATAGCACGCACCGGTATTTCAAAACCAGCAATCGCCGTGCTGGCAATCTGGCCGGAATCGGTTTTGCGCACGAGTCGGTATTCGTCGCCTTCCAGTAGATATTGTTCGACAAAACTTGTATCAGGATCAACGACCCAGTACTCAGTAACGCCGTGTGCAGCGTAATCAACGCGCTTGATCCCACGGTCGTTCTCGGCAGTAGAAGGAGAGAGCACTTCGACAATAAAATCGGGAGGCGGAAATTTCATCTGATTGGGTGAAAAATATTGGGCCTTCGCTTGGTGAAAAAAACAGATGTCGGGTTCATAATCATTACGCGTTAGCGCTACCAATATTTTTTCATGGCCGACGAACCCCAAGCTGTGCTTGCGAACGTATGTATGCAACAAAACATATAGATTATCACTTGTTTTGCCATGTCGATACTTTACCGGTGAATGCACAATTACTTCTCCGTTGATAAATTCAGTTTTTTGGCTTTCGGTCATCTGATCATAAAATTGGGCGCGCCGTTTTTGTTCGTCAGCCAGCAGGCGTTGAAACTGATCGACATATATCGCTAATTTAGGTGATTCGAGCAGTTCTTCGAAAACCATATCCATATTTTATCTCCGGACAGAAAATTCACTCTTTACTATTATACACCAGTTCTTCCTCGGCCCATGTATTGAGCATCGTCACCATGCTGCTATAGCGTTGCTCGGCCACCTGCCGCGCTGGTGGTGTGTTCATACTCTTCACCGTGCGGTTTAGCGTGTTGTGGACAAAGCCTTCAAAGCCGAGTCGGCGTTCGGCCAGCGTCTGGCCGATTAGATTTTCCGAACTGAGCAGCAGGGCCAATGCCTGCACGCCCAATTTCGATAATTTATCGGCATCCCACAAAATCGCCGCCGCTAGGGGCAGAAGGGGATCGGCGTGTTTGGGCCGCAGCATACCCTCATGTTTGCGAATCACCTCGGCAACTGTAGCAATCTTGCTAACTGGAAAATCGGTCGTTGGCAAAATTTGCACGGCGGCTTCGGCGCCAGCCAGGGCATGTTGGGGCTGTTCTTTGCGCACATCATGCAGCCAGGCCGCCGCCTCGACAATTTCTAGATCTGCGCCGAGCGTGCGCGCCAACCACAAGGCCAGCCGCACTACTTCTTGCACATGTTCCCAGCGATAATTGAAGGGTAACGTTTGATCGGACTCGACCTGCCATTTGCGTTGGGCTTCACGTTGGGCTTCTATCTGCGCTTGTTGCCGGCACACCATACGCCAGTCGTTCTTAATTATCTGGTTCATAGTTTATAAGTGGTCATGGATAATGAGCAATGTATATCACACTGACGTTGAAGACAACCCATCCACAATTACCCATTCACAATTACCCATTCACAATTACCCATTCACAATTACCCATCCACAATTACCCATCCACAATTACCCATTCACAATTACCCATTCACAATTACCCATTACCCATTACCCATTACTTATTACTTATTACTTATTACTTATTACTTATTACTTATTACCCCCGGTTCCAACTCTAGAATGCGAAATGGATAGACGTTGATCACCTCGGTTTGGTGATAGGTGGTTTGCGTCACCTGGTTTTGGCGGTAGAGATGAATATGGCCATGCAATAGATAGCGCGGCTTAAAATAGCGCATGAAAGGCAAAAAGCTGCGAAAGCCCCGGTGGGCGGGATCGGGCTTGTCGTGGATGCCAAAGGGCGGCGAATGCGTGACCAAAACATCCAACCAGCGTCCGTAGCGGATGCGGTTGCGGATCAGGCGTGGGATCAGCCGGCCAATATTCCAGTGCATCTCCATGTCTGTATACTGAGCCTCGGCGGAGTTATTATAGCGAATTGACCCCTCTAGCCCAGCCAACAGCAACGAATTTTCTTTCGCGGTCTGACCATGTAAATTACGCGCCCCTAAGGGTGACGTCTGTTGATTCCACGTATCCCCTTTGCCACTTTGGTACTCAAATTCTCGACCATGGTTGCCCATCACATAATAGGCGGGCCGGTTCACCATGCTGATAACGTACTCGATATAGTAGAAGGGCAAATCGCCACAGCTTAAAATTAGATCTATTTTACCGACGCGATCACAAATGGCCCCGCTGTATAGAATCGGTTCCACTTTGTCGCTAATAACCAGAGCGCGCATACTCTCCATTTCTATTCTATTATCAACATGCAGCTTCCGGGGCGGAAAATCTTCATGAATAATAACCCTAAAGCGATTCAACTATAAAAATTGTAGCAGTCCCCCTCGCTCCGGTCAAAAAAATCATCATCATTACTCATACTTTCTACATTGCAGTGGCTTAGACGCTATGCTATGATAATAACTCCTGTATTCGCTTACCTGCGTAACGTGAGATAATAACTAGTACACTTGGGCGGAAATAACCATACTATTCTCCGGTGAATCAGTAGTGAATCAGTAGTGAATCAGTAGGACAGTGAGACAGTGAGACAGTACAAACACTGTTCTACTGTCCTACTGATTCACTGTCTTACTTACGCCCAAGTGTACTAGCCTGGGCGCAAGTAGTTGTGAAG
>JBBRVA010000425.1:0-7077 GCA_038247295.1 Caldilineales bacterium
GCATTACGCGCCCAGCGGACTGGCACAGAACGGTATGCGCTAGAGCTGATTCGTCACCTACTTGCACTACCTGCGGCCACCAAACATCAGTGGCGACTCTATGTGGATGAACAGCCGACAGACAGATTTTTTTCCACGCAAATACCAGAAGCCGCCCAACCGGATGTTGAAATCAGAGTGCTGCCCGCGCGGCGCCTATGGACCCATCGCGCCCTGGCGCATGAGGTTATGCAACACAGACTGGATGTGCTCTTCATTCCTGCCCATGTGCTGCCCTTTGTGTTGCCGATGAGCCACCTTCCGGCTAGTGTTGTCACGATCCACGACTTGGGCTATCACTATTTTCCAGCCGCACATCCCACGTTACAACGGCTCTATCTACACTGGAGCACACGTTGGAGCGCGCGGGCCGCCACCAGCCTGATTGCGGTGAGCCAGGCAACAGCCAATGACTTAACCCACTTTTATGGCACACCAGCGCACAAAATTCATGTGATCCATGAGGCGCATGACCTTGCCTCAGCCAATCCGCCCAGTTCAAGCACGCCCATCATGCGGGCCTGGCAACGGCCTTACGCCCTCTATGTGGGCACGATCCAACCGCGCAAAAACTTGGCGCGCTTGATTGAAGCCTATATAAAACTACACGAAGCTCATGACCTGAGCTGGGATTTAGTGATCGTGGGCGGTAGCGGTTGGCGCAGTGCCGAATTGGAAGCACAGGTGCAAGCGCGCGGTCTGTCGGATCGGATTCATTTTACCGGCTACGTTGCCGACGAGGAGTTGCCAACCCTCTACACCAACGCACGTTTTTTCTGCTTCCCCTCCCTTTTTGAGGGGTTCGGCCTGCCTGTGTTAGAAGCGCAAAGTTATGGAGCACCTGTGATGACTGCGAACAATTCTTCCTTACCCGAAATTGCCGGTGATGCCGCCTTATTGGTTGACCCAACTGATGTTGATGCGATTGCCGACGCCATGCTGCGCTTGAGCCAGGATGAGGTGTTGCGCCAACAGTTGATTACGGCTGGCTATCGCAATGTGCAACGCTTTTCATGGGTAAAAGCCGCCCAAGAAACATTGGCAGTTTTAGTCGCGGCGGCCCAAAGCCGAACAGAAAAGTAGATAAAACCAGTTATCGCCAGTCAACTTGCTCATACAGAAGGTCGATGGGGAGATCAAGCCCAATTGCTTCCACATGAAGCGCCGCATCTGTCTTCTGAAAAGCGGTTAATAACCAGCTGCCATTCGCAAGTTTTTGGTAATATTCGATATAAACCCGATCCTGGTGAATAAGCAAGTAAGCACGCAACGATTCCAGGGCGCGGTACAGTTCAAATTTCTTGCCACGATCATAATTTTCTGTGGATTCGGATAGAACCTCTACCAGTAGATTGGGGTTAATTACCGTATCATTACGACCGGGCGCAAACTCGGGTCGGCCACAGACGAGCATAGCATCTGGATATGTATAGAGGCCGTTAGCCTTTACGAGCAATTTCATATTGCTGGTAAAAGCAGTACACGATTTTGAACGGGCAAACTGGTGGAGCGCAGCATAAACATTGCCAGAGATCATATCGTGGTTAAAAGAGCCACCAGCCACAGCAAAAATTTCACCGGCAAAATACTCACTTTTATAAGCTGCATCTTCTTCTGAGGCGAGATATTCTTCAGGCGAATAGAGTTTACGTTTATAGGCTAGGATCGACAATCCCTTTCCCAACACCAGTTTGGTTTTATGCCAGATTTTATGATTGCGCGGATGAGCATACTGTATGAACTATCCAACTGTCAATATTTTAGGGATATCCATCCATAAGCTGGATTTTGCGGCAACGCTGGCTCAGATCGAAAGCTGGATCGAGCATGCGCCCGTCCATGCCATCCATCAGATTTGTACGGTTAATCCCGAATTTATTATGGATGCCCGCTACGATCCAAACTTTGCCGCTGTGTTACAGCGGGCGGATCTGCGCGTACCGGATGGGATTGGCGTCTTATGGGCGGCGCGCCTGTTTGGCAGCCCCTTGCGCGAACGAGTTACCGGTTCGGATGGCATCTACTGCATTTGTGAAAAAGCCGGCGCGTCCGGATGGTCAGTCTATTTTCTAGGCGCCGCGCCAAGTGTAGCAGAACAGGTAGCCGCTAGCTTGCAGCAACGCTATGCTGGCCTGATCGTCAGCGGTACCCACGGCGGCAGCCCAGCCGCAGCCGATTGGCCGATAATCCAGCAACAGTTGGCAACGGCGCAACCGGATATACTCTTCGTGGCTTTTGGCCATCCGCGTCAGGATTTCTGGATCGACCAGCACCGGCACGAATTACCCGTTAAAGTTGCGATTGGCGTAGGTGGGGCCTTCGATTTTGTGGCCGGCGTAACGCAACGCGCCCCCCGTTGGGTCCAGCGTTTGGGTTTGGAATGGCTGCATCGGTTGATCCGTGAGCCGTGGCGCTGGCGGCGGATGGCAAAGTTGCCACTATTTGCAGTGTTGGTGCTGCGGCAGAAGGTACTGGGAATTAGATAGCAGAGAGTGGAGATTGATATTTAACAATAACTAATCTCCACTCTACTAGATTTATCCCTTCACCGAACCTGCCATCAAACCACGCACAAAAAAGCGTTGCAGCGAGAAGAAAACGATCAGGGGTAAGATCATAGAAATGAACGCACCGGCGGTAAGCAAGTGCCAATCGGCGCCGCGCGAGCCGACGATCTCAGCCAGCCGCATGGTCAGCACTTGCACATCCGGCTTGCTGCCGATGAAGATCAAGGCGACCAGGTAATCGTTCCAGACCCAGAGGAACTGAAAGATCGCGAACGAAGCCAAGGCCGGCACGGACAATGGTAAGATCAAGCGGGTAAAGATCGTAAAGTGGGAGGCGCCATCAATAAAGGCCGACTCCAGAATATCACGCGGCAGACCGCTAATATAGTTGTAGAGTAAATAGGTGGCCAGCGGCAGACCAAAGCCGGTATGGGCCAGCCAAACCCCCAGAAAGGTGCCATTCAAGTCCAGGCGCACATAGTCGCGCAGGATGGGGACTAATGAAATTTGCAAAGGGACAACTAGCAAAGCGACGACCAGCGTGAAGAGCAAGCGTCGGCCCGGGAAACGCATCCAGGCAAAGCCATAGGCCGCAAAGGCCGCAATCAAAATCGGAATCACGGTGGCCGGAATAGTGACGGCGACGCTATTTAGAAAAGCGCCGGTAAAATTGTCGCCTTGTTCGGTCCTAACGCTGCCATCGGCCTGTGTGATCTGATACTGTTTACCGGTAAGCACGTTTTGATAGTTTTCCAGCGTCAAGTCCGTGCGCATCGTCCACTCGCGCTCCTCCACGTAGATAGTGCCATTGCGCTTATTGCCAATCCAGATAATGCGCTTGCCATCCGGTGTTTGAATGCCATCTCGAAACTCCTGAAAAGTACCAGTCACACCGGAAATCTCCATCACGCCATCGCGATCCAGGCTCGGATCCGGTTTAAATTCTTCGGTATGCACCCATTCGCGGTGCGGCAGAATAGTCCACCAACCGGAAGTTTGGATATCATCGCGCGTGCGAAAGGAGGAAACCAGCAAACCAATCGTGGGTATCGTCCAAATCAAACAAATCAAGGCCAACACACCGTTGATCAAAATTGAGGAAAGCCGTTTATTTTTGTTGCTGCCGGCCACTGTGGTACTCATTTAAAAAGCCTCCTGTTCACGGAACCGTCGCAAATTGTAGATCATTACTGGGATCACAGCCACGAGCAGAATGACGGCAATCGCTGAACCGAAGCCAAAGTTGCGGTTAGAGAAATATTGCCGGTAAAACTGGGTCGCAATCACTTCTGTACCAAACTGTCCACCCGTCATGACAATGACAACATCAAAAATCTTTAGCGTGAAGATTACGACTGTGGTCGTGACCGTGATGATCGTGCTCATGATCGAAGGAATCATAATACTAAAGAAAACTTGCAGTTCCTTAGCGCCATCTACGCGCGCCGCTTCTAGAATTTCTGCGGGGATACCTTTGATCGCGGCAGAAAAGAGCACCATGGCAAAACCAGTTTGTAGCCAGACCACAATCACAATCAGAAATAGATTGTTCCAGGGCTGAATTAGGGAGGTCCACGCCTGGGGCTGTCCGCCTAAGCCGACCACAATAGCATTCAACAGGCCGATCTGGGGATCAGCGACATCACGCACTTCGTAGATAAAGTTCCAGATCACACCCGCGCCCACCATGGAGATCGCCATGGGGAGAAAGATTAGTGACTTTGCGATGCGGTCAAAATTACTCCGGTCTGCCAATACGGCAATCACCAGACCGAGGACGACGGACAAACTGGCGCCGACCACCATCCAAAGTAGATTATTACGAAACGCTTCTTGCATACCACGATCGGTAAGCACGGCCACATAATTTTGTAAACCAACAAAATTGACGCTCTCACGGTCGAGCAGGCTAAACCAAAATGTGCGCAGCGTGGGCAGGGCCAAATACCAGATCAATATGGCAACGGCGGGTCCCACAAAAATAAAGGGTTGTAGATGGCTCCGCCAATGCTCAGACATCCGCTCGACCACCCAGTTCGCAACGCCATACAAAAGCGCAACGCCACCGACACCCCACACAATGGCCACCAGGGCAATGACAAGCTTGGGTGCGTTGCTGTCACGCAAAAAGAGAAAACCCTGCCATAAAACAACAAAAGTGACAATTGGTACAATGAGTGAAATCAGGATACGGCCTACATTGGTTGCTAAGTGACCGAAAAAACCATTCGGCGTTGCGGTTGGTATCCGTGTAGAATGTTGCATAGCGCTCTCCTTCATCCTAATCCTAATATCAACAAACAGGAGCAGGTTATAAAACAGGGTAACCTGGATGGGTTACCCTGTTACTTGTACTTACAAATTATAGGCAGTTCACCAGTAATCAGAAACCGGTATTGTTAACCAAATCTAGCGGTTTGGCCAGGCAGCATCGATTTCTTGCATGGCAGTGTCCAGGTCGGTCGTGCCGGCGATATAGTTTGTCATACCCTTCCAGAACGAGCCAGCCCCTACTTCACCTGGCATTAGATCGGAGCCGTCGAAACGCAAGCTGGTGGCTTCACTGACTAACACCGCCATACCTCGATCAACATCGTTGCCATACCAATCCAGGCTGGCATCTTTGTGCGGGGAAAGTGCGCCGCCCGCTTCCATCCAGGCCTTGACCGATTCGCCATGCGTAAAGTATTCCATCACAGCACGCACTTCGGGGCGGTCGTTGAACATGGCATAGATGTCACCAGCCACCAGGAAAGGCTTACCATAGGCATCATCGATCGACGGCAGGTAGAAGAAGTCGTAATCGACCCCCGCTACAGCGCCTGCGGGGAAGAAGCTAGTGATGAAGTTGCCCTGCTTGTGCAGCCAACACTTGGGCGGATTGTCAAACATAGGCGCAGGCGCATCACCAAAAGAGGTAGAAACAATCGAGGCGCGACCACCATAGACATAGTCGTCATTCAGCCAAATTTCGGACATAACCTCGACAGCATTCTTAACTTCAGGTGAATCAAAAAGCAGTTCGCCGGTCGTCCACTTGTCATAATTTTCCAGCGAAGTCGTCCGCAGCATGATCTCTTCCATCCAGTCGGTGGCTGGCCAACCGGTGGCAGTGCCGCTCTCGATGCCAATGCACCAAGCAGGATCGCCATCATCAGCAATCGTCTGGGTCAGTTCCATCAACTCATCCCAAGTTGTGGGAATCGTATAACCAGCAGCATCGAAATCATCTTTGGGATACCAGACCAAACTCTTGCCGTTGAAGCGGGCCCAAACGCCGGCCACAATCTCACCGTCGGCGCCTTCCATGGTCGCCATATCAAGCCAGCTTTGATTATAGTTGGCCTGCAAGGCTTCCATGTCGAGGAAGGTGCTAACATCCACCACCTTGCCGGATTTAACGAAGTTTGCCAGCAGACCTGGCTGCGGGAAGTCGGCAATATCGGGCGCATCGCCACCATCGACACGCACAGAAATTGTCGTCTCGAATTCTTTCGTGCCTTCGTACTGAATGTCAATGCCAGTCTTTTCTTCAAAATCGGCGATAGAAGCATTGAACTTCACCGCATCTTCATCCACGAAGGGGCCAGACATGGTGACAACCGTGCCTTCGAGTTCGCCAGCCAGCGCCGCCGTCAGTGTCGCGCCAGCAGGTGGCGTTGTACCGGTCGCAGTTGATTCTTCTGTAGCTGTTGCTTCTTCGGTGGCGGTCATTTCTTCTGTGCCCGTCATCTCCTCGGTGCCGGTCATTTCTTCTGTGCCCGTCATCTCAGTCGTTTCGGTTACAGCTTCCGTGGCTGGCGCCTCGGTCGGTGCTTCGGTTGGCGCCGCCGTGGGAGCTTCGGTGGGTGCAACTTCGGCTGGTACAGCTGTTGGCTCATCTCCGCCGCCGCATGCCGCCAAAACTAGGGTGGCAACGACGAGCAGGCTAAGCAGAGCCATCAATTTCTGTTTCATTGAACTTCTCCTTAGGTGTGAAATTTGTGAAGATTAAAATGAAGTTACTTCAAAATCACTTTAAGCTAATGTAAAGCAATCCGATTATATTTCGGAATACATCCCAACGTCAATTGTGGTGCAACGAGTACTGCCAATTTTTCAGTCGTGATGGAGTCACCCATCCAAGCATCTCTTTCAGGTACTTTCACGACTGATAATCATCAGCGGTAGCCGCACTCGTTGAACCGGCCGATTTGGTCTGGCCAGGCGAGCAAGCAACAATTCTACCCCCACCTTTCCCGACTCATCTAGTAATTGAGAGATAGTGGTCAAGCCAATATAGTCGGCAACATCCAGATCATCAAACCCAAGCACGGCCAACTGGGATGGCACCTGCAAACCGCGTTCACGGGCGGCCTTTAACACTCCAATCGCCATTGTATCGCTGGCGGCAAAGATAGCAGTAGGTCGATCGGGATGATCTAAAAGCTGATGTGTTTGCTGACGGGCATGATCCAACCCATATTGTGTGAAGCATACATTGCTGGGGAGCAAGAATATGCCAGCTTGTTGTAAAAACTGTTGATAGCCA
>JBBRVA010000426.1:0-7068 GCA_038247295.1 Caldilineales bacterium
GTAAGAACTCCCATCGTTGCCTTGCCTAGATTAATCGGCCGGATGTACGCTGATTTGTGAGTCTGCCTGAACGCTTTGATTGCCTTCTGGTGTCATTGCCCGCAGCCAAAACAGAATCAGCACAAGCAATACCTACCATTATTAATTACTTCCACTCTATCTCACTTTCATAACACGCAAAAAAAAGGAGAAACCCAATGAGTAAACTGAGGCAACTCAGAATATTTCACCTGATCGGCTTGCTGGTTGTGCTGTCGATGGCTGCAACCGCTTGTGTGCCGGCAGCCGCCCCCACCGGCTCGGAACCGGCGGCCGAAGCCCCCGCGGCTGACGCACCGGCCGCCTCAGATTTACCGGCTGAACCAGGCCGCGCGACGGACGGCACGCTGACCCTGCTCTACTGGCAGGCGGTTTCAATCATCAACCCCTATCTCTCCAGCGGCACCAAAGATTTCCACGCTGCTTCACTGGTGGTAGAACCCCTAATCGAGTTTCAACCTGATGGTGTCCTGCGCCCTGTGTTGGCAACCGAAGTGCCAACGTTGGAAAATGGCGGCATCTCGGAAGATTTGACGACTATTACCTACAATCTGTTGCCAGATGTGCTCTGGTCCGATGGTACCCCGTTTACGGCTGACGATGTGGTATTCACCTGGGAATATTGCACGGACGAAGCTTCCGGCTGTAGCTCTGCCACTTCGTATACAGGCGTTACCAATGTCGAAGCCGTAGATCCGTTGACGGTGAAGATTACGTTCGACGGCCCCAAGCCTTTCCCTTATGACGCATTTGCTGGTCAATTGGCGCCTGTGATCCAAAAAGCACAATTTGCCGACTGTCTTGGCGCCGCCGCACAGGGTTGTGCCGAGCAAAATACGATGACAATTGGCACTGGCCCTTTCAAAGTCCAGGAATTCCGCGCCAATGATGTGGTTGTCTTTGCCGCCAATGAGAATTACCGCGTGGCGGACAAGCCGCACTTTGCTGAAGTTGTGATGAAGGGTGGCGGCGATGCTGCATCGGCCGCGCGCGCCGTGTTAGAGACGGGTGAAGCTGACTATGGCTGGAACTTGCAGGTCGAGCCGGGCATTTTGAACCCGATGGCCGAAAAAGGCAAAGGGGTGGTTGCTAGTGCTTTTGCCGGTAACGTCGAGCGCATTCTGATCAACTTTACCGATGCCAATTCGGAATTGGGCGACCTGCGTTCCGAATGGTCAGAAAATGCTCCCAATCCACATCCAGCCTTGACCGACCCAGCTGTCCGCCAGGCGTTGTCGATGGCGATTGACCGAGCCGTTATCGTGGAACAGGTCTACGGCGCCGGCGGCGTGCCAACCTGTAACATTCTCCCGGGTCCCCCGGCCGTGGTTTCCACCAATAACGATGCTTGCTTGACGCAGGACATTGAAGGTGCGAAAGCCTTGTTAGAAGGCGCCGGCTGGGTGGATAGTGACGGTGACGGCGTGCGCGAGAAGGATGGCTATGCCCTGAACTTGCTCTACCAAACTTCCACCAATTCAGTACGTCAGAAAAATCAGGCTTTGGTGCAACAATGGTGGGCCGAGATTGGGGTGGCTGCCGAGTTGAAGAACATCGATGCCGGCGTCTACTTTAGTGGTGACCCATCCAGCCCCGACATTTTGGGCAAATTCTATGCCGATGTGCAGATGTTTACCAATGGCCCATCTAACCCAGATCCGCAGAATTATCTGGCTGGCTGGCTGTGCAAAACCGCAGATGGTCAGAGTAACATTGCTAGTTCGGCCAATGACTGGCTAGGCAACAACACCGAACGCTGGTGCAGTCCCGAATACGACGCTAAGTATGCCGAGTTGTCGGCCGCGGTCGATCCTGCCGATCGGGCGGCTATCGCTGTCGAGTTGAACGACATGCTGGCACAGAATTATGTGAACATCCCGTTGGTCTTCCGTGCCTCGGTTTCGGCCTACGTCAATTCATTGGGTGGCGTCGAAATCAACGGTTGGGACACTGAGGAATGGAACATTGAAGATTGGTTCCGCGTGCGCGAGTAAACGTTTGATGTAAGCGATAGAATGGCCTACGGTGCTTTAACCGTAGGCCATTCTACTACCCGTGGGTCTAACGTGCCCGGCACTTTCACGTTGCCGCGGGTGATAAGACTTTCTTGCGGCTCGCTTTAGGCGTGAAGTGCCGGGCACGTTGCAGTCTAAGTATGACCTTGAACCGAGTGAGAAAATCATGGGCACCTATTTAATCCGCCGCCTGCTAACCGCCATCCCCACGCTTATTTTTATTAGCTTTGTCATCTTCGCCTTGCTCGATCTGGCGCCGGGCAGCCCGACGGCCAATCTGCCCTTGACGGTGCCACCTGTTGTACGCGCCCAGATTGAAGAAGCAATGGGCCTCAATAAGCCTTTCTTAGTTAAATATGTGCTCTGGATGCGCCAGTTTTTTGTCAATGAGCCACTCAACGCCGTCGAAAAGGCTTTTGGCATCCAGATCGGCGATTCGGAAAATCGTTTGCGGATTACCTCCTGGACCAGCCGCGGTAAACCGGTGGTAGATTTGATTGTGGAGCGCATTCCCCAGACGCTATGGGTAGTCGGTTTGGCTTATCTGCTCTCGGTGCTAATTGCCGTGCCGATCGGTGTTCTTTCCGCTGTGCGCCAGAACTCCATCTTTGATCAACTTGGCACCGTTTTATCTGTAATTGGCTTTTCGCTGCCCACTTTTTTTACGGGCCTGATGGTTATCCTTGTCTTTGGCGTTTATTTAGGCTGGTTTCCCACCATTTACGACACAACGCTAAAGGTTACCGACTGGAACAGCCTTGTCAAACAACTCAAGCAGATGGCAATGCCGGTTGGCGTGTTGACTTTTTTTCAGACCGCAACCCTCAGCCGTTTTACGCGTTCGTCGATGCTGGATAATTTGAAACTAGACTATGTGCGCACTGCACGCGCCAAAGGGTTGCGCGAACGTCTGGTGGTGCTGCGCCATGTGCTGCGCAACAGCCTAATTCCTGTGGCCACGTTAATCGCTCTGGGCATCCCCCAAATTTTTGCTGGCGCGATTGTCACTGAGCAGATTTTTCGGGTCAACGGGCTGGGGGCATTGTTGATTCTCGCCATTCAAAGTACCGATATCCCCGTCGTGCAAACAACGGTCTTTATTTTTGCCGTACTGGTCGTCTTTTTTAACGTCCTTGCCGATGTTTTATATGGCTTTCTCGATCCACGTATCAGTTATAGTTAAGACGACGAAGGACGATAGCCTACGCAATACGCAACACGTCATACAAACCTTATTTATTTGTCTGTCACCGTCCTTGGTCTATAGTTAAAACCAGTTGAGGCAATGCATGAGCGCAATAACCGGGTCCGTGGCGCCAACGACTCTCCAACTAACCACCAAAGCCACTAAAAAACATCGTACGTTATGGGGCGATGCTTGGGTGCAGTTTCGCCGCAATCGGCTGGCTATGTTTGGCCTTGTTGTGTTGATCGGGTTAATCCTATTCATTTTGATTGGCCCTTCCCTCTACCCTATAAACCCCAAACATATTGATATTCCTTCCGCCGAGGCCATACCCTCGGCCGCTCATCCTTTTGGCACGGATGATCTGGGGCGCGACACCCTGGCCCGCAACATTTCCGGTGGTCGTATTTCGCTAGCTGTCGGTTTGGTGGCCATGTTATTAGCGATCACGGTTGGCGCAACCGTTGGTCTCCTCTCTGGTTTTGTCGACTGGCTCGATGGGCCTTTGATGCGTTTTACCGACATGATGTTGGCGTTGCCGCAAGTGCCGCTACTGCTCGTGATTATTTTATTGTTCCGCGAAGCGTTGCGTAAATGGTTTGGCACAGAATTGGGTATTTTTCTGCTCGTTGTTTTTGTGATTGGGATTTTGGGCTGGATGCCAACCGCGCGCATTGTACGCGGCTCGGTTTTGTCGCTCAAGCGCAAAGAGTTTGTCGAAGCCGCCGTTAATGTGGGCGCCCGCCAGGGCAGCATCATGCGCCGGCACATTTTGCCCAATGTGCTAAGCCCGATTATTGTGGCTGGCACTCTAGAAGTGGCCAGCGCGATCCTGACGGAATCGGTGCTCTCCTTCCTCGGTTTGGGTTTCCCGTCTGACGTGCCGACCTGGGGACGGTTGCTTTTTGAAGGCAAAGATTATTTTACAAGCAACCCGTGGGTATCGCTCTGGCCTGGGCTGCTGATCTCGCTGACCATTCTCAGCATTAACTTTATGGGCGATGGGCTGCGCGATGCATTAGATCCGCGCCAACGGCAATAAAGTCAGTTCACAGAGCACACAGAGTTTTGCACAGAGAACGCAGAGAAAAGCGAGAGACCCTAGCGCATTATGAATGCGCTAGGGTCTCTCGCTTTAAAGAAGCTGCATTAAGCTCTGTGCTCTCTGCGTCTTCTCTGTGTGCTCTGTGAACGTCCTACTTGCCAGCGGCGTAATTGGCGGCCACGGCATCCCAATTGACCGTGTTCCACCAAGCGCTCAGATAATCTGGGCGGCGATTCTGGTAATTCAGGTAGTAGGCGTGTTCCCAAACATCGACACCCAAGATGGGCGTATCGCCTTGCATCAATGGGCTGTCTTGGTTCGCGGTGCTATAAGCATCCAAGCTGCCATCCGCCTTGACCACCAGCCAAGACCAACCACTGCCAAAACGGCCAGCGCCATTCTTGTTGATCGTCTCTTTTAGGGCGGCAAAGCTGCCAAACTTTTGGTTGATCGCATCGGCTAGTGTACCAGTCGGCTCGCCGCCACCATTGGGCCCCATAATGTTCCAGAAAAGCGTGTGGTTGTGGTGGCCACCACCATTGTTTTGCACAGCGGTTTTCTTGTCCGCCGGTACTTGGCCGATGTTGCGCAGAATTTCTTCGATGCTCTTGCTTTCCCATTCGGTGCCAGCCAGTGCCGCATTCAGGTTGGTTACATAGGTGTTATGGTGCTTGTCATGGTGGATTTCCATCGTGCGCGCGTCAATGCTCGGTTCCAGGGCATCGTTTGCATAGGGTAGGGGTGGTAATGTAAAAGCCATAGTCTGTCCTCCTTAGGATCGGTGTGAAAATTCGGCTGCAAAATTTGATTCAAAATAGCACAACAAATTAACTATAAACCATTTAGGTTTTTGCTACGGTGTTTAAGTATACAAAGTGTGGGCGCTGGCGTCAAGCAACCTTGTATCGATCGATTATCCCTTCGGGTCTATCCTACGACATCCTGTTGCCTATACTTTACCAAGGGATGTCTGCGGGCAATGACACTTTTACCATACTTTTCTGCGAAAAATCGAATACATTCTGGGGCAATGTCAATTGCCTTTTCATCGTATGCACCGGTATCAGGATTGAGCCATACTAAAGCATAGTCGCCTTTAACAAGCCGAAAGCGCTCTTTGTCACGTAAGGGCAAAAGTGCTTCACCAGGGTTTTCTTCAATGACTAGGGGATAAAAATCTAACTCATAAATGGAAACATCCAAATCATCTTCAAACCAAAGTCGCAGGATATAATCGTGCAGGCATTCAGCTTTAAGCAAACCTCTTTCCCTATGCTCGCGCCAAAGAGTTTCATCGTTGGCTAGTTCAGACCATTCTTCCCATCTCATCATCGTTCGCCCCACAATTGAAACAGGACGCCGGTTCCTTGCGTTTTCCCATTGCTCTAGCAGTTCTTGTTCGTGTGCCTCTATCCATGCTTCTACCAACACTTTTAATGATGAAGGCAGTTCTTTCCCTGGCTTCATCCAGTTTCTGTTTCTGATCTCGGTCCGGTAGTTCCACACATCACTTTGATATTTTACATGGACATGAGGTGGGTCATGATCATTATAATTCATCAGAATGATCAGCCCACCCCGTTTGAAAGGATGAGAAACCGGTGGCATATGACGCTCACTAACATGTTTGATATTTTTTCTTGGCTGATTGTAATTGATTCCGCCAAAAACAACAAGGCTTGTCTACTTTGAAACAGCGCTCAACCGCACCACCATCGCAACTCGGCGGTGAATTTGCACTTGCCAACCTGCTTCCTGTAATACATGAATAGTTGGTCGATCCAGGTGACAATTAAATGCCACTGTGCGCCACCAGGGTGTTATAACATGAAACAACCAGGCCAGCATAGGATTATCTGGTTGAACGTGCTCGATCATGTGCAGCGTGCCGCCCGGCTTGAGGACGCGGCGGATCTCACGCAACGCCTGCTGCTGGTCGTTGACCGAACAGAAAACCAAACTAGAAACCACGTGATCAAAGCTGGCCGCTGCATATGGCAACTTTTCGGCGGGGGCGATATCGATCGTGATCGGAATCGTCATTTGGTCGGCGTGCTGGCGGGCGACGGCGGCGCGCTGCGGATCCGGCTCGATCGCCCAGATCTGACTGGCGTTGCGATAATAGGGCAAATTTTCACCCTCACCCACGCCGATCTCTAGCACATCGCCATACAGATCGCCGACAAGTCGAGCACGCCATTTTAGAAAGCGGAAGAGTGGATTTTTGCTAAACATAGAGAGATTGGGAATTGACGATTTTGATTTACGATTTACGAAAAAGCGTCGTCTATAAGTAGCTTCGTAAATCGTAAATCAAAAATCGTCAATCGTCATTCAGGCCTTTACCGTAATTAACGTAATCTGGGGCTTGGCGCCAAAACGAAGGGGAATGCCTTCGCCGATGCCGCGCGTGATATAAACTTGGGTTTTGCCGCGCCGCACATAACCCGCCACATTGGCGCGTGCGAGTTGCGCGGTTTGGGTGTGGGCCGGTCCCCATAGGGGTAGCACAATTTGTCCGCCGTGCGTATGACCAGCGAGAATCAGATCGATCCGATCAATGCGCGGGCTTTGTAGAATGTCGGGATTATGGCTGAGCAAAATTACTGGTGCGTCGGCTGGCACATTCGTCAATGTATCGCCCAAATGAGGGCGACCTTCTTGCACATCATCAACGCCGGCCAGATAGAGATCGACGCCATCCGCTGCGTCTGATTGATACTTGATGTGGCAAGCTTGGTTGTGTAACACCTGCATTCCCCAATTGCCAAGTGCCGCGACTA
>JBBRVA010000427.1:0-7065 GCA_038247295.1 Caldilineales bacterium
CTGGTGGGGCTGATCAACTGGTGCTGCTCACCGGTTTCAAAAATAACCGCGCCCATGCTTTCTATCATGCGCTGGGTTTTGCCATGTGTTCTTTCGCCATGCACAAACGGTTTGCGCCATAAGCTGGGTGCGCTTTGGGGGGCGTCGTTAATCATTTAAATTTGTCGATTTCGTAAATTTTTTTCATCGTTTTTTGAGTTTTTTGGCGGCTTAGGTGCTACACCGGAACCAGTGATAAAATAAGCTGGTTAGCTTGAATTCTGTGTTTTTACACCAACCTATTTATGTCCACCATTTTTCTGAAAGAGAATGCAATGATCATCGACCAACTATCCAATGTTTCATCCGATTTTTATGCCGGGCTGTTGACGCAACATGGCGGTGCCTTTGCCCTAGGCGACCGGCTGATGGCGGCCCTGCGCTTTTTGCAAACGACCGATTTGCTCAGTGCCGAACCGGGCACGGTGGAAATTGATGGCAAAAATGTCTATGCCATGATTCAACAATACAATACCAAGCCCAAAGAACAAGGCATTTGGGAGGCGCACCGCAAATATATCGATGTGCAGTACGTGGTGACGGGCGCCGAGCTGATGGGCTATGTGAATCTGAAAGCATTGGCGGCCGGCCCCTATGATACGGACAAAGATTATCTGCTCTTGAAAGGCGACGGCAACTTTTTGCACATGCCCGCCGGCACATTTATTATCCTGACGCCGCAAGACGCCCACATTCCCGGCGTTGCGGTCGATGCACCCGAGCCGGTGAGGAAGGTGGTGGTTAAAGTCGCGATCGCAGACGCATAGTGGAGTTTTACTGAGCAGAGGTTACACTAACATATTTTGATATAATGGCTGCACCCTTGCGCACCAAAGTATTGCAAATTGCAACGTTTTGTCGTACAATGATGTCAACAATCTGAAATTGTAGAAAAAGGACAGCTATATGGAATATGCAAGCGTTCAAGCAAGAATTAAACCGGAGCTAAAAGAACAGGCCGACGAAATTTTCGCGTCCATCGGGCTCAGCACGGCCGATGCAATCCGCATGTTTATTCAACAAACTGTTAACGTCGGCGGCTTGCCCTTTGCACCCATAGCCAAACGCCCCAACGCCACCTTGCTGGCTGCCATGGCTGAAATCGAACAGGGCGGCGGGCATAGGTCAAATAGTGTAGCCGAGCTATTTGTTGACCTGGAAGCTGATTAAGTGGCGCGAGAAATCGTCTGGTCATCCCAATTTAAGCGCGACTATAAACGTGCAAAGCGGCAGGGTGCGGACATAAGCCAGCTCGAAGATGTGATCAAGCTATTGGTCTCCAACCAAGCATTGGCCGCGCTACAGAGACCATCCCCTTGTGGGAAACCGTAAGGGGTATCGCGAATGTCACATTCAGCCAGACTGGTTACTGATTTATAGGATCGAGGGGAATGAGTTGCAATTAATCGAAACCGGCAGTCACGCTGATTTGTTCGGATAACCATCAACCTTCAACAGCTTCACGCACAACTTTAAAGCGCATCGGATAAATCCCGCCTTGGGCGCAGTTTCCCGTGGCAGCGGGTGCGGGGTTCCCTTTGGGGCGGGCGCGTTTTAACGGTCAACCCCCGCCGGGTGCCCTTTGGGCGCGGTTGAGCCAGAAATCGTTACTTTTTGGGCTGTCCGCCAGGTGGATTTTGCTGGTGCCTGGACAGCAACTTTTCCATGAAAGTGGTCACACGGTCAATGGCTGTTTGAAAAGTATTCATTTGCTTTTCCAAGGCGTGCCGGTGAAGGTTGGCCGCGGCTTGGGCTTCGTATAGTTTATCAATATGTTGCAAACTGTGCCCAACCGCCATTTCCGGCGTGATCTTGCCGTTGGCGTAATCGGAGAGAACTTGTTTGTGGTCGTAGGTGGCCATTAACTCGTTTCCTTTCTTTTAAGCTTCACTCCTTTTTGTTCTCAATGGGAACATTTTATTATAAAAGCCATTCCATGTCAAATTAGAAAATCGCTTATGCGAAGATTCGGTGAAAAATTACGTACATTACGTAAACAACGCGGGCTGACACTGCAAGAACTTGCTAGCGAATTAGGCTTTGCTACGCACAGCTACCTCAGCAAGCTTGAGCGGGGTGATAAAATGCCTACCTCTCAACTGATCCTCGATGTTTCCCGCTTTTTCAATGTCCCTGCTGACTTATTGATCAAAGACGAACTTGAATTGGATGAGTAGAACGGATAGATGCACAATCTCGCCTTACCCGAATATTCGCTCGCATTTTGGATCACCGCCGTCTTCGCCGTCATGATCTTGGGCATGGACAAGGCTGGCTTTGGTGGCGGGATTGGCTTTGTCGCCACCCCTTTGTTGGCCTTGATGATTCCTGTGTCCGCGGCGGCGGCATTGCTCTTACCGCTGCTAATCATCGCCGATATGATTTCGTTGCGCCATTATTATCGCAGCTTTGACCGCCAAAGTCTGCAAGTTTTATTGCCGGGTGCCGTTTTGGGAACGGCGATTGCTGCCTTTGTTTTCGACTACTTCAGCCAGCATGATCGCCTCTTGCGCGTTGGCATCGGAATTTTGGTGCTGGGCTTTATTCTCTTTCAACTTACCCGCGCCCTGATCTTTGGTGCGTTGGGCCAGCGCCGCCTGCCCGCGCCGATCGGCTTCTTGTTGGGCACGGGGGCCGGTTTCACCTCGACGTTGGTCCATGCCGGTAGCCCCTTTGCCAATATCTACCTTCTGCCCCAAGCCATGCCGCGCGAACGTTTTGTCGGCACGACGGTGTTGCTCTATGCGATCATGAATCTGATCAAGCTCATTCCTTACAGCTATTTGGGTCTGCTACGAATTGGTAACCTGACCACCATCCTCCTGCTGGCCCCGGTGGCTTACATCGGTGTGCGCCTGGGCATCTACATGAACCGGCACTTTACCGACTATTGGTTTCACCGCATCGTCTATGTCTTGCTGTTTATCACGGGCCTCCAACTGATTTTGCGCTAGGACCCATGTGCTGCGTAGGTCTATAGACAAGTTCAGTCTGGATACAGTAAGTTAATCGTAGGCAAACGATCTGCCTCTTGTAGCGAGCCAGTCGCCAAAAGGGCGTGTGTGACGGAAAATTTTCTGCTATCCTAGGCCATGACCACATCGCTGCTTCTTATCGTTGCTGGTCAGTTCGCATCGGCAGCAGAATAAACATTTCAACCACACAGCGAAGGGAGATAAACAAATGTCGATCCTGTGGATAGTGATAACCAGTTATTTGGTGGGTGCGCTTTTTATGCCGCTTGTGCTCTACGCCGTCTGGGTTGTGGCCGCCCGCAGTGCCCGCCCGGTGAATAGCCCCGCGATGGGGAGCGTCGTACGCCGTTTGGAACGCAAGCATGCTTCGCTCAAGCCCAGGCGGCAGATCCGGCTCATACCCGTTGAAGGCCGTAGGCTCGGATAATCTAGTACCCTCCATTGCATATCACCACTCCGCTGGCAATTGCTAGCGGAGTTTTTTTAACCCTCGGCTTAATTCTCGATTTACGATTTTTGATTTACGATTTATGGAACATCATCACTGATCACGGTACTTCGTCAATCAAAAATCGTAAATCTCTATGACTACATCCACTCTGCACCACGCTCACTTCCGCCACCTGGCGCGGTTCATGGCCTTGGAGGCCGAGGCAGAAAGTGAACAATTACAACAGCGCTTTCAACGCATCTCACCAACGGCGGCCGAACGCACGGGCAACACGCTAATTCAACTGGTGATTCAGGACGAATTCGCTGGGCTCGGTGGTCGCTGGCTGGTAATGTTGGGCAAACGCAACCAACAGGCCAATCTACCCTGGACGCGCCTACGTGTCGGATCGCCGGTGCAGCTAAGCGAAGAAAACAGCACAGAGAATAAGCGCTGGCGGGGCGTCGTCAGCCTGTTGCGACGCGATGTGATTCAGGTTGCCTTGAGCGACTGGCCCGAAGCGGAAAACGAGCGCCCAAGCTTTCGTCTCGATTTGGCCGGCGATGAGATTGCACGGCGGCGAGCCCATGCGGCGCTCGCATTGGCCGACAGCGCTCACAGTAGTCGATTGGCCGAATTGCGCGCCGTGCTGCTTGGGGAAAGGCCGCCGCGTTTTCAGCCCATCCCAACCTGGACTGCATTTCAGCCCGCCATCAATCCATCACAACAGATCGCGGTGGCGCACGCCTTAGCGGCGCAGGATGTGGCCATCATCCACGGGCCGCCGGGCACAGGCAAGACAACGGCGGTGGTCGAGTTGATCCGACAAGCGGTGCAACGTGGCGAGCGGGTGCTCGCTTGTGCGCCCAGCAATTTGGCCGTCGACAACATGTTCGAGCGTCTGCTGGGCGCCGCGGAACTTGCCAGCGGCAATCCCGTTGTGCGCATCGGCCACCCGGCGCGCGTGCTGCCGGCGCTGCGCGACCAGACATTAGAATTGTTGGTAGAAAATCACCCAGATATGAAGCTGGTGCGCAAGCTGCACAAGGAGGCGCATGCGCTGCGCGCCCAAGCCGCCAAGTACCGGCGCGCTAAACCCGCGCCCGGCGAACGGCGCGATCTGCGGCAGGAGGCCAAAGCGATGTTGGCCGATGCGCGACGCATCGAGACACAGCTCGTAGCTCGGATTTTCGGCGCGGCGCGCGTGGTCTGTGCCACCCTGACCGGGTTGGATGAGCGGTTGCTGGGTGATCAACAATTCGATCTGTGCGTGATCGATGAGGCGGCACAAAGCACGGAACCAGACTGCTGGATTCCCTTGCGTTACAGTCAGCGTCTGGTGCTAGCCGGTGACCCTTGGCAATTGCCACCCACTGTGGTCTCCAAACCAGCGAGGGTGGGCGGGCTAGCCGTGAGCCTATTGGAACGTCTGATGATAACTACACCAGATGCCACACCACTCGCCCGCCAACTGGATGTGCAATACCGGATGCACGAGCAGATTATGCGTTTCTCGTCGCAGGCGTTTTATCACGACACTTTGATTGCTGATCCCAGTGTAGCCACTCATCTGCTCTGTATGTTGCCCGGCGTACAGACGACTGACTTGACCAGCACGCCGGTCCACTTTATTGACACGGCGGGCGCCGATTATCAAGAAGCGTTAGAACCCGATGGTGAGAGCCGATCCAACGCCGGGGAAGCAGACCTTGTGCAGCGCAAAACGGATGAATTGCTCGCAGCCGGAGTGGCCGCGACTGCCATTGCCATCATCTCACCCTATGCCGCACAGGTGCGTCTACTGCGCGAGCAACTGTCTGTGCAGGTGGAACAGGGCGTGGAAATTGGCAGCATCGATGGCTTTCAGGGCCGCGAGAATGAAGCGGTGATCATCTCGTTGGTGCGGTCGAACGCAGACGGCGAGATCGGTTTTCTCGCTGACACGCGACGCATGAATGTGGCATTAACACGCGCCCGCCGCAAGCTGATCGTCATCGGCGACAGCGCGACGATTGGCGGCGATCCTTTTTACACCAATCTGCTCGCCTACTTCGACAGCATCGGCGCCTATCACACCGTTTGGGAGGAGGTGTGGTGAGTGGTAAATAGTAAGTGGTAATTCCTAAGCGACACGGGCTGTTCAGCACTTACCAATTACTATTTACCAATTACTTTACTTTTCCAATACCGCCCGTTGCGCCATTTCCAAACAACTCATCCACTCCACTTCGTCGGCCAGGGTATTGCTAATGCGTTCGCCCAGCAGATCGAGCACGGCAAGCCCAGTTTCCAGGCCATTCGAGAAAAAGGATTGCCAATGATTCATCAAGATCGGCCAGCCACCGGCATTGAGCACATCGCGAATGCCGCCCGCTTGCCCATCCGCCGTCAACAACCGATCGGTAATCGACTCGATGTATTCTTGGTCGGTGCGGGGGCTGTTGATGGTCGCCCAAAAGAAATCGTCCACTGTCGAGTTGATTGAAACCAGCGTCGTCCCGCCGCGTGCATAGGCGATGTAGGGCCGGCTCTCAGGAAAGCGGTGCCAAATGTGCAGAAAGTACCACGAAAAATCGCGCTGGTAGACGGCCTTTTGCGCGGCCACCAGCGCGGCAATATATTCAGCTTCCACTTTCTGACCAAAAGTCCAATAACTGGTGTTGCCAGTGACATCGATCCCCGCCGCGTGGAGTAGCTCAAGTTGGCGGATCAGATAAGGCGTGAGGGTAGTGCGGTCTTGGGTGTGCGACCATTCAAGCTCACCGATGGGCAGGAAAGCGCCTGTCTTCAGATCGACCGTCAAATTGTGCGTCAAGCCCTCGGAACAGAAATCAAAGCGCGGGCCGAGGCGCGTCTGGGCGGTGTCCAGCCAGGCGCGCGTCAAGGCAGGATCAAAGCCTTCAATCCCACGCACGACATCACCACGCCCAGCCGGGGCCGGAATGATCGAAAACTTACCCGCCATACCATGCCGTTGCACGACATCGCAAAAACGGTCGAGGAAACTATTGGGAATATTATCGAGCAGCGGACGACCATCATCGGTTATCGGCGCTTTCAAATGCACATCTTCCCAGTGGTAACGGTAAACATGGACAAAGGGACAGCTATCATCAACCAGAAGGGCAATCGGCACACGGTTTGGCATATGGATTCACCTTTGATTTCTTACTCTGCTTTTACATGGGGTAGGAAGAGATGGTTTGTAGTATTACAGGCTAAACCTTGGTCTGTATTTCAGCAAATTTTAGTTAAGCGTGCGACAAAAATAGAGAATCTCACGCAAAGCCGCAGCTCGACTGAGCTCGCCGAACGTCTAAGGACGCCAGGAAAAATTAGTCCAGTTGAGCGTAAATAGCTAGACAGTGAGGCAGTGGCACAGTAATCACTGTCTAGCAATTTACGCTCAACTGGACTAGGGAAAGAATATTCCTGATATTCTTTTTAGCTGGTCAGGGAAGCCTTGATGTGAGGTAAGCCCTGCCCTATGGAGGGCAGATATTAAGCCCGTAAATGAAAGAGGTGGGGCCGCCAACAAAGACACTCGCACCACGATCAATATTAGGAGTCGGGGGGGGAGGTAGAGGTGGGGAAGAAAAAAACAGAGAAATAAAACAAAAA
>JBBRVA010000428.1:0-7064 GCA_038247295.1 Caldilineales bacterium
GACTAAGCGAGCGTGGTATTCGGGCGATGGGCGTGCGGGTGCTCATGGTCAACCCGCATCGGCACTTCTACGAACATCTGAACGCCCAGTACGTGCGCGAAGAGCCCTATGATTGGGGCGGTGTGATCTTGTCCAGTGGCGTCTATTGCTGGCCGGATACGACATTGCTGCTCAACAGTACGCATGGGTAAAAGCGCAACGCTATGCAGAAGGCGTTAGGGATTCGCTAGTAAATAACTGGGAGATTAGAGATAGGAGATTATAGCGACAACAATCTCCTATCTCCAATCTCCGCAATGCACAACTTATTTGCTCGTCATTCCTAATTGAAAGCGCGCCTCAATCATCTTCCCGTGTTCATTCACTTTTACTGTCACATCCGCCCGCCCCTTGCTGCCTGCCAATTGAAAACGGGCCCAGGTTGTACCGTCGCCACCCGTCACATCGCCCAGCGTACACGGCCCACAGAGGATGTTGGCTAGCTGCACTTGATCCCATAACGCGGCCTGATCAATATCCGGTGCGCAGAGCCGCGCCAACGCCCGCCGCGTTGGGTGTGTGACCAGCGCGGCCAGCCGCTCGCCAACGGCCTGTAATGACCGGGAAGGCGGCAACGTGGGCTCAATTTCCAGATATTGGACCAGGGGCGGCACAGTTGGCGTCATCGTCATAAAGACCTGGCACCAGCCGCGTTCGCCCACCATCCGCCACTCGCCGCGCAGCCAGTTTTCTACCACAAAGGGACCATCGGGCGTTAACGACCCATGCGCCTCGCGCAACTGGGCCAATTCGCGCTGGCGGTGTGCCAGGTCGCTGTCGAGGAAGAAATTATCAGCAAAAAGGGTGTCGGCCAGCGTCGTGTCCCATTCCTCCAGCAGACGCAAAACACCGGCGCGCGCCGCCACCAAGGCCGGCGCAATTTGCGGGGTGCGCGGCTGCACGCGGCTAGTGCTAATCAGGCTGTCTAACGCTTTGACACAGGCGGCGCTGACATTGGCATAGGTGACATTAGACAGCGCTACCACCCCGACGCCGTGCGCCGGCGCCCAGCGCATGTGCGAGCCGAAACCAGGCAACCCACCGCCATGCCCAACGCTCTCCCAGTGGCCATTGTGTTGAAGCGACAGGCCAAACCCATAACCACCGGCGCTGAGCGCTGGCGGTGCGCCTAGCGCGGGCACGCTGACAGTCGGGTCGTACGTGCGCCAGATCTGCTGCATCTCGCGCAGGGAACTACGGCGCAGCGGACCTTGCTCCGCTTCATCGCGCGGCGGCCAGGCCGCTTGAAAAAGCGCCACCCAGCGCGCCAGATCGCGCACAGAGGTGAAGAGGCCAGCAAAAGTCGCCACATCACCTCCGGTCGGCAAGAGTGGCTCGGCTTGCCACGCCTCGTCTTCCCAGCGATAGCCGAGCGCCAATCGACCGTCCGGCACATCGCTTGCGTTCCACACCGTTGCCGCCATGCCCAGCGGTTGAAGGATCTGGCGGTTGATATAGTCGACCGCCGGTACGCCCGCCACGTTGGTGATGATACGCCCCAACACCATGTAGCCATAATTGGAATATTCAAAAGTAACGCCGGGCGGGTTGGACCAGGCGACGCCAGCCGTGTAGAACTCGCTCATCGCCGCGTCGTTGCGATAGAGCTGGCGGTCGCCCCACGGATCATCCTGCGGCCAGCCGGCGCTCATACTGAGCAGATGGCGCACGGTGATCAGCGCGGAATCGGTGGTGGGATAGCGCAGGCTGACCAGTTCGGGGACATAGGTGACAGCCGGCTCATCCAGACGCAGCTTGCCCGCATCGCGCAGTTGCAAGATGGCCAACGCGGCAAAACTCTTGGTCATCGAGGCAATACGCGCGACCGTGTCGACATCAAATGCTGCCCCGGTCGTCACATTGCGCACGCCAAAGCCGTGGCTAAAGATCAGGTCACCGTCGACAATCACGCCATAGGCAACGCCAGGCATGTGACGCTGCTCGGCCTGCTGGCGGAAGATTGGCTCTAGCGCGGGGCATGCATCCAACAGGCGCGCTTGGCGATCGGGCGCGGTAAAGTGCGGCACGGGTAGAGCACGAGCGTTCGTCAATTCATTCAGCACTGCGTTCTCCTCTGTTAAGGCTGTTTGAAAGCCATCATGATCCAGGAAGTTTCACGCGCCCAAAGGGCTTCCGCCATGAATTTAGCTTTTCTTCGTGTTGCTTCGTAGATCATTTAAATTTGCAATGCTTAACGACTTCACACTAGGCTGGCAAAAACACTGTTCAAAATTGATTGCAAGCGCGCATACCAACCTTCGCGCCCAACTCGGGCATGGGTGTTGGTCAGAATGGCAACGACAGCGTCCGCGGCGGGATCAATGACAAGCTGGCAGCCACTGGCGCCGCCATGCCCATACGCACCCACGGCAGCCAGATCTGCAAACTGACCTGGCGTTTGCGCCGATTTGAGCGCAAAGCCGATGCCCCAGGGAATGTGGGCATCTGGCTGTAAACCAAACATGCCAGTTTGCCAGCCTGGCACATCACCGGTCTGGTCGGTTGTCATCGCGCGCACGCTGGCCGCGCTGTGGATGCGTGGTCCGCCAGGGGCAAAGTGGCTGGCAAAGCCTAGCATGTCACGCGCCGTGGCGACAGTGCCAAAGGCTGGGTGCGCTAACGACAATGCATACGGGGAATTGTACATCGCCCCCGCAGTCTCCTCCGCCATCACACAGCGCACTTTGGCCAGGCGACCAGATTGCTCGGCGGGTGGCGCCATGTAGGTATTCGGCAAATTCATCGGCTGGACGACCCATTCCCCCACCAGATCGGCAAAGGTGCGCCCGGTAACAGCTTCGGCCATGCAACCGGCCAGCAGATAGTGATAATCGGCGTAGGCAAAGGCTGTGCCCGGTTTGAAGAGCAGCGGCGCAGTGTACATTTCCTCGATCAGCGCGCGGCGGGGCGTTTGTGCGATCAGGCGCGCTTCCATCTCTGGCGACTCGTAGATCATCCCAGCGGTGTGCGTAAGCAGGTGCCGCAGCCGGATCGTTTCGCGCCCTTCGCCCGTGAACGCCGGCAGCAGATAAGCCGCCGTCATGTTGAGGGTGAGTTGCCCCTCCTCCACCAGGCGCATAATCAGCGCGGCGGTGTAGAGTTTAGAGATCGAGGCCAGCGGCCAGAGCACATCAGGCGATGCGGGCAAACCCGGGGCAGCGTCGCCGGCATAGTGTTCGATGACGATCCGGCCATGTTGGGCGGCAATCAGCGCTGCGCCGGCAAAACCGCCCGCCTCGATGTACCGATCAATCAGTTGAATATAAGCCGGCGATTGCATAACAAGATCCTTCATTCAAGTTAATTTACCTACATTGGCTATGTACTTTTACGCATGACCGCGCCCCAAGGCTGCGCTATGCTTAGTCCCAGCTATGGCAATGGTTCGACAATAGTAGTTCGCAACTCGCAATTCGCAACTCGTTTAAACGGTAATTCATTCATTTTCACGCCAATCGACGTAATTTGCGCTGGCTTACGTGGTTGGTTTCGGCGTCACCACATGCAGCATGCCGGGCAGCACCTTGCAGACGAGTGGAAGCAACACTGGCGTCAAAACTTCGCCATCATACTGGGTGACTTGCATGGGATGTACTTGCAGTGAAATTTCCTTGGCCTGCCAATGGCGGATGGAGCTCTGAAGTTCCTGGCTATAACGCTGAAATTCAGCATCACTCCGCGGCGTACGCGGTTTTTGTGCGCCAAAGACATGATTCAAAACATCCCACAAAGAACGCCAACTGGCCTCCTCGACAATGATCACGTCCAGCAAGCCGTCGCGAATGGTAACGGATTGCGCCAGTTTCAAGCCCGGCAAGCCCAAGCTGCCTGAATTGGCGATGGCACAGGTGAAACCGGCACATTCGACTTCGCGGCCATCCAATGTCAACTCATAGTGGGCAATCTTTGGGGTACGCAGGTTGTGGACGGCAGACCAAAGATAGGCCCAGATGCCGAGACGTTTTTTTAGTGTACGATCTGCCTGTTCTACGATCGCGGCCTCATAGCCAAGCCCAACACGCAGCAGAAAGTGGTGGTCTTTGATCTGGCCGACATCAATCCGTTCGATGACGCTGTCAATCCCAGACGCCAGACGGGCAGCCTTCAATAAATCATTGGGAATGCCCAATTCCAGCGCCATCACATTGGCTGTGCCGCCAGGCAAAATGGCCAACGGTACAGACGAGCCAACCAGACCACTGGCCACTTCGGCGACGGTGCCGTCCCCCCCGTAGGCCGCCACAACGTCCACCCCGTCGGCGACGGCTTGGCGCGCAAATCGGCGCGCATCACCCCCTTGCTGCGTGATGGAGAGATCCCATTCGACATCGCATTCGCGAAAGACAGTGTTGAGCGTGTTCAAAAAAGGCTTATCTTGCCCAGCGGCTGGGTTGATAATCACCTGGATCCGTTTTGTCATGGTGAATATCGATTATATCCTGCATCGGGCAACTTGCGAACATTTCTATCAATGTGGAAGGTTAAAGTGGGGTTATTGCTTAAATTTTTTACGGTCTACGCCTAAATATAGGCCAAATTGGGATCATCCCGCATGTAGGCCAGCTTTTGACCGAGATAGGGCGCGGCCGACAAATTGTGCCAACGCCGCAACAGATGATAGCTGTGCGAAGTCAGCAAGCGGCAGGCTTCCACCACAACTTTCCATTCCGGGCGTCGAATCTCGTGGATTGTCGCCATGTAGGGTACGATGCCAAAATCCCAAGCCGCACAAAGTCGTGCCAGAAAATCTACTTGCTCGGCCAGCGTGATAAGTTCGGTCGGCGGATCGACGTCAGGGTAGAGGGTTGCGTCAAGCCAGGCGTTCATGTAAATCTTTATCATCTATAGCCTTGCTCAGTATAGCGTATATAACTTTCCCCAATGCCGCTCATCAATCGTCTAAATCTAGCTCATCTTTCATCAACTGCTCAAGCGGCACATTGAACAGTAAAGCGGCTTTGAGGACTAAATCAGCCGAAGCTTGGCGCAGGCCATTTTCAATCCGACTGATTTGGGCATTACTCGTTTGTAACTGATCGGCTAATTGGCGCGTCGTTAATCCGTGGCGCTGGCGGAGTCGTTGTAACTTTTCACCGAATCGCTTCATGCCGCCATTTCCCCAATATTGCCTCTTGACATTTGCAATGGACTATCGTACACTTGATACCAACAGGTACCAATAGTTATTACACAAACATAATCCTTTGAAAGGAGACCAGCCAATGAGCACCTACGACCCCAAGCAAGTCCTCAGCGATTATGCCAACGGCAAGCTCACGCCGGAAATGGCGGTTGGGCATAGTTTGCAACACATTGACAAGCTGTACGACGCGCTCAAAACCAGCCGCCAAGAATGGCAAACAAAATTCGACCCGCTTGACAAGCGCGTCAACACCCTACAAGTCGCGGTTGAGCGCCTGACTGCGTTCATGGAAAAAGTGCTCCGCCCGCAAAAGCGGAATTCTCCTGGCGAGCAGCCCAAAGCCTAAGGCTTACGCACTCAGGCCGGTCAACCAACCAGCCTGCCCCGTCTAGCCTACGGGGCAGGGCTTTCTTTTATCATACGCATCTCTGGTTATTTCTGCAAAGTTGCAGGGGAATGAATGGGAGAATTGCAGGTTAACGCGCTATTTAGCCCATGATACAATAGATATATCAGTAAACTTTCTGCTATTCCCGGTTGCAATGTGACTACTTTACGTTATAATAGGTAGCGGTAGACAGATTTACGCTGCTGTACAAGAGAGAAGGAGAAATCCGCGATGACAATCGGTGAGACCTTACAAGACATTCATGGGTTGGACGAACGCTTGCGCGAACTCGAACAGAAATATGAATTACTCTCGCAAGATATGTATACACTATATAGGCTTGGTGAGTTTGAGCAGAGCAAAGATTTGATCCGTTGGGTTGGCTATTACGAATTGCGGCGCGAACGGCAACAAACATATGAAGCCGCCTTGCGCGATCGATTGCTTACCTTGCGTAGTGCCAATACAAGCACCCTTATTGCCCTCCAACCGCAGTTAGCGATGTAAGTGAGAAAAGCAGCTTGCTCCCTGATTTTACGACATATTGCCAACTGATTGTTAATCTACCTGAGCAATTTTCTTTCATTCGGTCATCTACCCTTATCGCATACACGATCGGTCCCTTTGCAGCAGAGGTAGAAGGGCAGTTGACCTTTGCCAATGGCTATACGCTGGATGTATGGGAATTGTTGGATCTTAATAA
Source organism: Caldilineales bacterium (assembly GCA_038247295.1). Lineage (GTDB taxonomy): Bacteria > Chloroflexota > Anaerolineae > Caldilineales > Caldilineaceae > JAPLGZ01. Next base: position 6,274 of record JBBRVA010000428.1, read on the forward strand.
ACATGCGATTCGTAGTTATAGCTACGCCGTTGACCGTTTTGGTGAACGTGTTTGGTGGTATGATTCCCAATCACATCCAAACGATTCTTCCCTGGCATCGACTGATCCTCATCACAAGCATGTTCATCCCGATATTAAACACAATCGGATTCCAGCACCCAACATATCTTTCAATCAACCTAATTTGCCATTCTTGATTCGAGAAATTGAACACTATCAACCCCAGCCCGAGTAGCTCCACACCTTTCTGTGATGCTACCCAGAGCTTATTTACTCTATTACCCCACTCTTATCAACGCTCACTCCGCCCCAAACGGATAGTGCTCGACTTCATCCTCAATCGCTTGGATCAGGATCGAAATCTCGCGTTTATCCTCGGCATCCAGATCCAGCGCGCCCGCCGGCGCCCGTTCGACCAGCGAAGTAAAGACCCCGCGCCGTTGGAGGATGTAGCGCATAAAGGGGTGCGTCTCCAGGTTGATCAGCGGCAACAGGCGCGTGTGCAGGGCGCGGGCGCCGGCCTGATCCCCGGCCCACCACTGCTCCATCACCTTGGCCAATAGGTCGGCGATCTCGCAAGCGGGCATGCAGCCGTCGGCGCCGCGGCGTAGCTCGTCCGGCAGAAAACGCCCAGCGAAACCGCCAAAGATCGTCTTTACTTTGTCACCAACCAAATTGTAGACTTCGGCAATATGCTTGGGACCGGGCGGGCGCTCTTCTTTGATATACTCAATCGAGGGCACCTCTTCGACCAGTTTGGCGATCTGTTCTGCGGTCAAGGGCGCATAGGC
>JBBRVA010000429.1:0-7063 GCA_038247295.1 Caldilineales bacterium
AGCGGAGGAAGCGCGAAGTGAGTGGGGACGTAACGCCCGAATTTTACTGATGGATGAATTGCAGGATGGCGAGTAATTCAACTAAACATGATTTGGCTATACTGTACAAAAGCAAGATCCGCAGCCAAGAGCAGCACATGGTGGCCGACCGCCGCTATCTTTCCTCGATCTACTTCCACACCTTGTTTCTCTATACTATCAGCAAGAAGCGGGGCTATGGTATCTCAAAAAGCAGTGAAGGTGGTGAGCCCGTTGAGATTGATCTCACCGAGTATCTGAAAGACATGTTCTCCAGCCACTATGCCGCATTCCTGTTAAATTTTGGCATGAGTGAGTTGTTGGAGGCGTTGGGATAGGAATTGCAGTTGGGCAGATCATGCAGACAAAACGCGATCTAAAAATAGCGCAGCCTTGCGCCATGCGCCCCTGTGTCCCCGGAATATGGATGAGGGTGGGGAGACGGTGGAGCATGGGAAAACCACTGGGATAATTGAGACGGCGCAAAAGTTGGGCGTTCAATGCCACGATCATGGTGCTCGCTGACATAAACCCTGCACCATTCGCAACTGCGGCTTCGTCATTTCGGTGTTGTCCAAGATCAATCCCCATGATAGAATGGCGGCAACAAGCGGACTCCCCTTACCCACAGAAAGAGAACCAACCGTGAACTATCGATACGGATTCGTCCTGGGCATGCTCGGATTGCTGTTGGCTGGCTGTGCACGCATTATCATTCCAATTCCGGTTTTCATGCCTGTTCAACAGTCGTCTAGTCAAGTGGCAGCCCCAACCGCCACGCAAACGCTCACGCAAACCACCTCCCTCGCGCTCACGCAGACCACATCACCGACAGCGAGTACAGAATATCTGACGCAAGCCTTGAACTTTGCCCCGACCGGTACACGGGCGCTTTACTTTACCAATTGGGCGCTGATCAAAGCCTACAAAGGCGTGCCGACATTGAATAGCCAAAGCCCGCTGGATGCGCGCATGGAGTTCTTGCTCTCGCTCAATCAGGATCAGGCCGCGCCGGTCGTTTATGGTTCACGCGCGTTCCTCCGTTTCGCCGAGGAATGGTCATGGGATTCGACAGATTTACTTTGGGAAGCGATGGTCGATAGCGAAGGCTCACCGGTCTATATCCTTAAGTTGCGCGATGATTTCGATCTGGCCCCTGTCCTGGCCCATTTTGATGAACGCGGTTTTGGGCAACAGCTGCTCGATGCGACTACCATTTATACGCATGAAATCGCCCTGGCCGAAGATTGGTTTACGATTGGCGAACTGAGCATTGCCAACACGGCAGTGATTGCGGAGGCGAAAATCTTTGTGCTTTCCAGCAGCCTAGATCGCCTGCAAGCCGTCATCGAACGCTATCAGGAAAAGGGGTCGACGCTGGGCGACGATCAAAGTGTGCTGGCCACGATCACGGGCCTGGGCGAGGTGGCCGCCGCGATTGTGACGCCAGGTAGTGACACCTGTCGGGGTTTGAGTTTTGCGGCCATCACGCAAAGTCTGCTGCAAGGTGAAGCGCTAAGCGAAGAGCAGATTGCCGAGTTGAAGACCCAATTGTTAGGTGAAGCCGTCTTCCACACCTATAGCGGATTTGCCCTGGGCTATCGGTATGAAGAGGAAAAACCGGTGGGGCTTGTCGTCATGCATTATGCCAATGCGGCCGACGCCCAAGCCGATCTTGACGCGCGCCGCACAGCCGCCGAGGAGGGCATGAGTCAGGCCACCAATCAACCGTTTAGCGAAGGCGTCTTTACCGTCGACGGCGCAGACGTAATCGACAGTGAACTAATTTTACGGCTGCGGCCCTATGAAGATCGACCAGCGCGCCTCTTTCAACTCTTTTTCTATCGCGACATGGCTTTTGCGGGGTGTCCGTAAGCGAGAAAAATCTAACGCAAAGGTGCAAAGGAACAAAGACGCAAAGCGTGGGTGAACAAATTTTGTGGCTTTGGATCAGGATGCCTTCCCCGCGGCTCAGGCAAATTTATCCAGTGGGGCAAGCTCTAACAATACCTGGCTGCGCGCCACCACATCACCCACGCCACAATGCACTTTGTCCACTCGCCCCGCATAAGGTGCAGTGACGCGCAATTCCATCTTCATCGCTTCCAACACGGCCAGCGTATCACCGCGCTCCACCAGATCGCCCTCGTCTACTAACAGCCTAATCACTTGTCCGGGCATGGCAGCAATTAGTGCACCACTAGCCTGCTCCACATCGCCACTACGTCGCCGCTGGACAGGGTTAGGATGCTGGAGCACCCAAGTCGCGCCGTTCAACGCGAGATAAAGCTTGGCGCCAGCCTGGGCCACATGGGCGGTCAGGCGTACACCATCCACGGTAAGATCCAGGCGGTGTTGCGAGCTCCGGCCCAGGTTGACTTGATAGGCCACACCATCGAGCGTCACCTGTAGCTGATCGCCGTTGCGTTCAACCGTCACGGTGCGAACTTGATCGCCAGTTTGGTATTGATATTCAGTCTTCATCTCTGCTTCAACCCATCAACCAGTAGCGCGCCAGCCAGTCAGATTCTGCCACGGACTATACGGATCGCCCGGCGCGCGGTCTGCTCTCGCCGCACTGGCAACCGGCGCGGGCTGATTGAGCGATTCTGCGACAGCCGCTACCACGAGGGCGAGATCAGACGGCATTACATCCGGTGCTTGCCAAGCGGTGAAGTGCTTTTCAATAAAGTCGATCGGCGTTTCGCCAGCCTGAAAAGCGGCGTGGGCAAGCAGATCGCGCAGAAACGAGAGATTCGTGATCACTTCGCCCAGAATCACATACTGAGACAATGCCCAATCCAGCTTGCGAATGGCAGCGGCGCGATCTGCCGCCAATACAGCTAGCTTGGCGATCAGCGGGTCGTAATAGAGCGTCACCTCGTCACCACTGGTGATACCGCTATCTACCCGCACGTTGGGGCCGGTTGGCTCTGCTATGTGCCAGACTTTGCCCACGGCGGGCAGAAAATTGTTGGCCGGGTCTTCGGCATAGATGCGACACTCGATCGCATGGCCGCGCTGCGTCAAATCTGCCTGGCGAAAAGGGAGCGGCTCGCCGGCGGCCACCCGCAGTTGTGTCTGCACCAAGTCGATACCGGTGATCAACTCGGTGATCGGGTGCTCAACCTGAAGCCGAGTATTCATCTCTAGAAAGTAAAAGTTACGCTGCTCGTCAACCAGAAATTCAAGCGTGCCGGCGTTGACATAGCCGATTGCCTGCACGGCATTGATGGCGGCCGCACCCATGCGGGCGCGCAATTCGTCGTCTAGTAGCGGCGAAGGCGTCTCTTCCAAAATCTTTTGGTGCCGCCGTTGGACGGAGCATTCCCGTTCGAAAAGGTGGAGGGCGTTGCCAAATTGGTCGCCAAACACTTGAAACTCGATATGGTGGGCGTTTTGGATCAACTTTTCCAGGTAGACTGTATCATCGCCAAAGGCATTCAGGGCCTCGCGCCGGGCCGATTGCAAGGCGTCGGGTAACGCCTCTGCGGTTTTCACCAGGCGCATCCCTTTACCACCGCCGCCAGCCGTGGCTTTGACGAGCAGAGGAAAACCAAGTTGCGCGGCAGCAGTCAGCAGGTCAGCATCCAGATTACTGCCCTGGTAACCGGGGACCACAGGCAACCCGGCCGCTTGCATCGTGGCACGCGCGGTAGTCTTCGCCCCCATCAAACGGATGGCTTCGGCACTGGGGCCGATAAAGGTGAGCCCCGCTTGGGCCACTGCGGCGGCGAAAGCAGCGTTTTCGGCCAGAAAGCCATAGCCAGGGTGGATGGCATCACAGCTTAATTGCTGCGCAGCGGCGATGATCCGATCGGCGCACAAATAGGAATCGCCCGGTGGCGACGCACCGATCAAGACGCTTTCGTCGGCCAGCCAGGTGTGGCGCGCGCTGGCATCGGCTTCGGAATAGACCGCCACGGTGGCAATCCCCATTTCCTGACAGGCACGGATAATTCGGACAGCAATCTCGCCGCGGTTGGCGATGAGGATTTTTTTGAACATGGATAGCGTTGTGCCCTAGGCTTCTTGCAGACCAAACTGGACAAAATGTTTGAAATCGCGGTCGGCGTGGAGGAGCGGCACGCGGTTGTGAATACACCAGGTGGCAATCAAGCAGTCGATTGTTTTGCGCACAGTGACACCTTGTTGGCGCAAATGGCGGTAATAATGGGCGCTTTGACGTGCGACGAGTTCACCCACCAGCGGGATGACGCCCAGGCTGCGAAAGGCCGCATCGACTTGAGCAAACTCACGTGGCGATTGCACACCTTGTAAAATTTCCGTCAGGATCAAGTCACCGGTCAGAATTGTCTCATCCTGCATAATGAAATCGTGGAGCCGAAGCACCGGCGTGGTTGGGTTATTGCGAAAATGGCTTATCCAGACCGAAGTATCAACCATGATTTCCATGTGCAGCGGCCTTATTCTGGGGATTGGGGGCTAGTGAAGACGAAGGTTGGCGCGTCACAGTTTCGCTCTGCTCTGCCAGCTCTTGATCATGCCGGTAGATACCCTGTTCATCGTGCAGAAATCTGCCTTCGCGCATGGCGTCCAGGTTGCCTTCCCATTGAATTTTCCCAGCCATATCCAACAAAGCCCGTTGGCGACGCTGACGCACCAATAGGCATAACGCAGCTTCGACAACTTCCCGCTTTGTCTTAAGCCCTGTCAGTTGTAGTGCTTCCGCCATTAATTCATCGTCAATCTCAATATTGGTGCGCATGAGCTTATTCCGAACAAGTTAAGAATGTGTATAGAAAAGCAATTTTATACACATTCTAGCACAGCGTGCTGCCACTTTCAAGTACTAAAAAACTTACTCACGCAAGCCGCAAAGTTTTTATGTTTGACACAACGCCTATACGGGTGAAATGAGAAGGCGAGCTTGTTATCTTTTCGCCAATCAGCCTTCCTTGCTTCTCTTTGCGCACTTTGACGTTCGGCGAGCTCAGTCGAGCTGCGGCTTTGCGTGAGATTTCTGCCTGTTCTTCACAAATCCCGATGCGATTATACTTACATCCGAAACACACCATATTTTGTCGCTGGCACCGGCGCGTTCAGACAGGCCGACAAGGCCAGGCCCAACACATGACGGGTCTGCACCGGGTCGAGGATACCGTCATCCCAGAGGCGGGCCGTGGCGTAATACGGATTGCTCTCGGCCTCATATTTGTCGAGGATCGGCTGTTTGAAAGCCGCCTGTTCGGCTGGCGTCAATAACGTTTGCTGCTGGCGGGCGAGCTGATCCTGCTTGACGGTGAGCAGGACGTTGGCCGCCTGCTCGCCGCCCATCACGCTGATGCGACTGTTGGGCCACATCCACAAAAAGCGTGGGCCATAGGCGCGGCCACACATGCCGTAATTCCCCGCGCCAAACGAGCCACCGATCACCACCGTCAACTTGGGCACTTGGGCGTTGGCGACGGCATGCACCAGTTTGGCGCCATCTTTGGCGATGCCGCCCGTTTCATACGCCTTGCCCACCATAAAGCCGGTGATATTCTGCAAAAAGAGCAACGGAATCCGGCGCGCCGTACAAAGCTCGATAAAGTGTGTGCCCTTCAGCGCCGATTCACTGAAGAGAATGCCGTTGTTGGCAAGGATGCCTACCGGATAGCCGTAGAGATGGGCAAAACCGCAGACCAACGTCGTGCCATAGCGCGCCTTAAATTCGCGCAGCCGGCTGCCATCAACCAGGCGTGCGATCACTTCGCGCACATCGTAGGCCACTTTGAAAGTGGTGGGGATTAGACCGTACAACTCAGCGGGATCATAAAGTGGATCGGCCGGCGGCTGCACGTCGAGGTCGACTTGTTTACGTGTGTTGAGCGTGGCGACAATCGCGCGCACCTGTTCCAAGGCATGGTCATCGTCAACGGCAAAGTGATCGGCGACGCCGGAGAGACGGGTGTGAACATCAGCGCCGCCTAATTCTTCAGCCGTTACCTCTTCGCCAGTGGCAGCCTTGACCAGCGGCGGACCGCCCAAAAAGATTGTGCCCGTGCCTTTGACGATCACGGTTTCGTCGCTCATGGCGGGCACATAGGCCCCACCCGCCGTACACGAACCCATCACCGCGGCAATTTGCGGGATGCCGGCCGCGCTCATGAGCGCCTGGTTGTAGAAGATACGCCCAAAGTCATCCACATCGGGAAAGACTTCGTCTTGCATCGGCAGGAAGGCGCCCCCCGAATCGACCAGATAGATACAGGGCAGATGATTTTCCAACGCCACTTGCTGGGCGCGCAGATGTTTCTTGACTGTGAGCGGGTAGTAGGTGCCACCCTTGACGGTGGCGTCGTTGGCGATGATCATACATTCGCGATTGGCGATGCGCCCAATGCCGGTGACGATGCCGGCGGATGGCGCATCACCATTGTAAAGTTCCCAGGCGGCGAGGGGGGCGACTTCCAGGAAGGGTGAGCCGGGATCGAGCAGGCGGTCGATGCGGTCGCGCACAAAGCGCTTGCCCTGTTCGGCGTGCCGTTGGCGGGCGCGCGCACCGCCGCCCTGGCGCACAAGGGCGAGCCGAGTGCGCAGTTCATCGACCAAGGCCCGGTTATGTGCAGCGTTGGCGAGAAATTCGGCGCTCTGAGGATCAAGCTGAGATTCGATCAGTTCCATAGCTGAGTATCTAACCGCCAAGTTTTTGTTCAACCAATAAAGATTTTTACCGCAAAGACGCGGCTCGACTGAGCTCGCCGAACGTCAAAGGGCGCAAAGGAAAAGCGTTACAAACTCTATACCCGTATTCTGCACGCGACCTTTTTGGGCCAGTTTGTTCAAGCTATGGCTTAGACGGGGCAAAGTCGCGCAAGGGAGTGCGCAAGCGGTCGGCTTGGGTCGCCAGATCCACTGGTTATTATCTAGCGACCCGACACTTTGGGCTGGGCCATTGAAATGGCCTGCTGACAAGTCCAGGAAGTGCCTGAGGGTACTAATAACGAGTCGCCGGGTAGCCCCCTGGGCGCGACTTCCTGGTTTCAGCCGCGGGTTTCAACCCGCCCGCGCCAAAGTGTTGGGTCGCTAGGTTATTATC
>JBBRVA010000430.1:0-7062 GCA_038247295.1 Caldilineales bacterium
GCAGCAGCTACCCCCGCAGACCGTGATCACCCAAGGCACGCTCTGGCACGCGGTGCAGCAGGGGGTGCGCTACATCTGTGGGCAGCGCTTATTGCTGGGCGTTACCTTGGTATCGATCGTGCTCAATATCCTGATCTTCCCCTCGCTGAGCCTGTTGCCGGTCTTTGCGCGTGATGTGCTGGCCAGCGGCCCGATTGGCTTGGGGCTATTGAGCACAGGGTATAGCCTCGGCACTTTTGTCGGCCTCTATGCACTTCACCATCTGCGCCACCGGGTCAGCCCTAACCGGATCTTTATGCTGGGTGCGCTGCTTGAGTGTGGCGCGCTGGTCGTCTTTGCGGCATTGCCCTTCTATGCCCTAGCCTGGGTGATGCTCTTCTGTGCTGGCGTGGGCCAGGCCGGCTTTCACACCATGCGCAGCGTGATTTTGCTGACCAATGCCAGTGATGAAATGCGCGGGCGCGCGATGAGCACGGTGGTATTGACCCAAGGGGCTGGACTGCCAGGCGAATTGCAAACCGGTCTGCTGGCCGAGCAGATCGGGACCCCATTGACGGTGGGCCTACAGGCCGGCGCGGCAGGCTTGCTGACGACGCTGATCGTGGCAGCCATGCCGGCATTACGCCACAGAACAGTGCCCGCGGAGCGCGAGACTTGAGGAGGAAACGATCATCATGTACTCAGCCAAACAATGGCCATTCATCGTGCTGTCGGTCATCAGCATCGCGTTCACCGCCTGCCAAGTGACCATGCCATCATCAACCACTATCGAGCCAACCATGACCGCAACCCCTCTGCTTGTTGCCACGGCGACCGCAAGCCCGACAGTTGACAGTCCGACCCCTGTCAGCAACCAAACGCTGGAGCAACAAACCATGAACCAACAACTGATCCAAGCCGCCGAACGGGGCGATACAGCCACTGTCTTGCAACTGCTCGCTGTGGGCGCCGAGATCAACAGTCGCGACGCCGCCGGACGTACGCCCGTGATGGCGGCCACCCACGGCAATCAGGTCGAGACGGTCCAAACGTTGATTGCGGCCGGGGCCGATATCAATCTCCAAGACAATCGCCAGGACAATCCCTTCTTGTACGCCGGCGCGGAAGGGTTGCTGGCGATCCTCAAATTGACGATTGAGGCCGGGGCAAATACCAAACTGACCAATCGTTTTGGCGGCACCGCGCTGATTCCCGCCGCGGAGCGCGGTCCGGTCGCAGTAGTGGCCGAACTGCTCAACCGCACCGATGTGGACGTGAATCATGTCAACAATCTGGGCTGGACGGCATTGCTGGAAGCGATTATCCTAGGTGATGGCGGCCCAGAGCGCACCGAGGTGGTCCGCCTACTGATCGAGGCCGGGGCCGATGTCAATCTGGCCGATGGGCAAGGGGTAACGCCCTTGGCCCATGCGCGGCAGCGCGGGTATACAGCCATGATCGAATTGCTGGAAGCGGCGGGGGCGGAGTAGAGGTTGGGTTTTGACGCTAGTGTATTTTGTCGGCGCATTGTAATGTGAGATCTGCGCTGCTGTTTTATTACAGCAGCGCAACCTAGGTCCTCATCAAGCGATGAGCATATTGTTGCAATTATTACACCTCTTGCTCTTCAGCTATCGTCGGCCCATCTTGATTACCATTCCCTTCACTCGCGAAACAACCGAATATACGGCGCAAACGCATAAAGTCGATTGCGTTGATGGCCGGTTAGCTCTTCTAAAATTCTTAGAGCCACAAAATCCTTGACCAGTGCAGTCGCTGTGTTGTGGCGGATAGCCAACAGGGTACTGATCCGGTTGATATCCATGATCGGTCGTTGGTAGAGGGCACGAACCAGTTGCTGTGCATTCACCCGTTTGCGGACGTGGAGTTGAGACAACTTTTTGTGTTCGATCTGCTCTTTTAGAGTGAGAATGGATTTGAAGGTCTGGATCGATTTCTCAGCACTCTCTTCCACTCCAATCAAGAAGAAGCGTAACCAGGCGTCCAACTTGTGGTTGGTGCGCACCGCCATGAGATGATCATAATAGTCGCCTTTATGCCGCTCAAAAAAGTCGGAGAGATAGAGCGCCGGTTTGGTCAGGACATTGGCATGAGCTAGGTAGAGCGGAATCAGCAGGCGTCCTAAGCGGCCGTTGCCATCCAAAAAAGGATGAATGGTTTCAAATTGATAGTGAATTAGCGCAATGCGCACCAGATGAGGTACATAGATCGCCTCATTGTGGCTGAACTGTTCCAGATCACCCATGAGTTCCGGCACCCGTGAATAGTGCGGTGGTACAAAGACGGCATGTTTCAGGCTAGGGCCAATCCAATTTTGGCTGTTCCGAAACTCGCCGGGTAGTTTGTTTTTTCCACGGACGCCTTGCAACAAAATCTGATGAGTGCTCCTGAGCAAGCGATTAGAGAGTGGCATTGTCTCAAGTTGGGCAATGGCATAGTTCACTGCTTGGATATAGTTGTGGACCTCTTGCCAGTCATCCCGCCGTTCCGGATCGATATCTTGTTCCCCGATCAGCGCTTCCTCCATATTGGTCTGTGTGCCTTCGATCCGGCTGGAAGTCGTCGCCTCTTTCGTAATATGCATCTGAATAAAGAAATCGACATCTGGAATCAATTGGGCAAACGCGTTAAGTTCACCGAGTAGATGACTGGCATTGGTCAATAACGTCAATACTTCTGGGTTGCTTATAACCCATTCCCGGTTGATGGGCTCTGGCACAAAGCTTTTGTATTGAAATTGCTGTTCGAAATACCCGGCGTTGAATTGTGAAATATCCATGTCTACCTCTACCTAGGTCCGATTGGCTTGCTGTCTTTATAGCGAATGGTACCACTCAATTCGATATAAGGAAACTCTTATATCGAATTAGGGGTATTAATTCGATATAAGAGTTTCTTTATGTCAGTTCAGAACATTTGACCGATCTAGTCCACAAGTGAATAAACGCGACAATTGCACGCACAAATTACCTATGCTAGACTACATTTACCCTTACCACAAAACGAATCGGTTGTAACAGACCCATCGCCCACACTCAGGCCCATCATGAACCTAGACGAGCTTTCCGACTTCACCGCCGACTCCAACTTCATCGAGGGCAAACTAATGTGACCGTTGGTGCGAACGCTGCCCATTGACGCAGCGCTGTGCCAACTTTGCAATGGGCTGGGCGCAAGCGCCTGATGGAGAGCAACAGTTCCCTGCAGCCCGCGCCTTTGTTCGCCCTGGCTTTGACACCGGCGATCTCCGCCGGCTAATTTAATAAATTGCAATGAAAGGCTAAAAACCATGACTCAAGATCGACCTGGCTATGACAACACACCTTTGATCCCCGGCTCACCGTATCGCGTCCACGACAAGGCACGCCCGCGCCCACGCGTCGTCACGCCTGGCGCGGCGAATCACCAACCGCCTTCCGACGCCGTGGTGCTCTTTGATGGCACAGACTTGTCTGGCTGGAGTGGCAGTGATGGCACCGCGCAATGGAAAGTCGCCGATGGCTATATGGAAGTCGTCTCCGGCACGGGCGGCATTGAGAGCAAGGCGCACTTCGGCGATTGCCAACTGCACCTGGAGTGGGCAGCGCCGGCGGTGGTCAAGGGCGATTCACAGGGACGGGGCAACAGCGGCGTCTTTCTGATGGGGCGCTACGAAATCCAGGTGCTCGACTGCTACGACAACCCGACCTATGCCGACGGCACGACGGCGGCGATCTATGGTGAATATCCACCATTGGTCAATGCCTGTCGCCGGCCAGGTGAATGGCAGAGTTACGACATCGTCTGGAAAGGGCCACGCTTTGACGGCGCGACCCTCACGCGGCCAGCGTCGGTGACGGTCTTTCACAATGGGGTCTTGGTCCATCTCGACCAACCCTTAATTGGCCCCACCGGTCACCGCGATGTGTACGCATACGCGCCCCAGCCGGAAGAGGGACCATTAGCGCTTCAGGATCATGGTGATCTCGTACGCTTCCGCAACATCTGGTACCGAACGCTCACCGGTTACGACGAGGGTGGTGAGTAGTTCTAGAACGCCGATCATACAGCAGTACTGTGTAGAATATATTGTTATCCACTAACACCGTTTGAGCACTTGACTTAGCATTTCAACATAAAATGCTAAGTCAAGTTTGCTCAATATACAATATTCGGCTAGAGTATAGAAGTAGAACATTTGTTCTCCGTAAACGCGACTTCCTTTAATTCTTGTAAGGTTTGATGTTGCAATAGCTCGTAATCAAATGTTATAGGACCAAAGGGCAAGGCAGCATGAATACTCTATTGGAGCAGAATTTAGAGCAATTAGATTTCAGAGTTGATACTCCTGAATCTTTACTGCTGTTTACAAATCACCTGTACAACCAAACAGAGATCTCGTTTGGCTCTCGTCTTATGCTGGAGGAAGCCAAACGAGTATCGGCAACAGCAGTGTATTTTCGGCATGATAGAGCCAATCAAGCGCCACTACCGCAAGTTTTCATTTATGACAATACAAATAATTCAATAAGTGACTCACAACTAGCAGAAATCCATCGTAAAATTTGGAGTAGTGATATTGTTTCTGTCTATTATGTGATTGATCGTACACAGGTTAGGATATTTGACGCGCGTAGACCTGTTGGTTACAAAGATAAACAAATATTCGTCGAGCCATTTGACACGATCAACTTGGTGGCGGAAGCGCAAAAAAACTATCAAAAATATTCTGCAAAGCTTTTTGAAAATGGGGCTTTTTGGGAGTCCCCAGAACACCATAATCGATTCCTGTACAATAACAGCTCAAGTCAGAAGTTGCTGAATGAGCTAAAGAATTTTCGCGATCAATTTGTTGCCCAAAACCAAGCCAACCCTGATTTGATACACAAGATATTGATGCAAAGTATTTTAGTAAAGTATCTTGAGGAACGCCGAGATGAGGATGGAAGAGAGGTTTTCGAGAAGGATTTTTTTGTCCAGTTCTAAAGTGGACCCCAATGTCAAGACAGAGCGCGGGTGAAAAATAGAATCCCATTTCTCCTTTCTTTAAAGAAGCAGTTGTTGTGCATTGGGTATGGCAATGGTGTTGGCAAAGTAGACCTCGGCTGGTGTCAAATAGTCCAGCGATTGATGAGGCTTCGACGTGAGCTCAGCCGAACGGTCGGTGAACATTATAGAAGTCAAAGTAGGCTGTCAGGCCAGTGCGAGCCTGTTTGGGCGTCTGATAATCGTGCAAATAGACCTCCTCATACTTGATGGTACGCCATAAGCGTTCATTGAAAATGTTGTCGAGCGCACGGCCTTTGCCGTCCATGCTGATTTGCACATCGGCCGCCAAGAGCCGCTCGGTGTACTGTGGGCTGGTGAAATGCACCCAGAGGGTACCCGCCTGATCACTATTCCAGATGAGCGGTTTGTGGTGGCTCAAGGCACCATCGACTGCTTGTAAGACGAAATCGATGTCCAAAGTGTCATCTAGTTGCCAACTCACAACATAGCGCGAGAACCAATCGAGCACGGCGACTAGATAGAGCCAACCGTTTTGGAGCCGCGCCCTAAGGGCACCCGAGGTAATGTCAATGCCCCAGATGTGATTCGGATAGGCGGCGGTCACCTGGCGCAGTAGATAAGGGTAAATCCGATGCGCCAAATTACGTTGACTCAGGTTGGGGCCGGGACAGATGCCCGCAAGGCCCATCTCGCGCATGTGGCGCTGCACCGCTTTCCGATTGAGCGCGGGTACCCTCTGGGTGCCTTCGCGGCGCAGTTGGACGGTGATCCGGCGCGAACCATAGAACGGATAGTCGGTATAGATCGCATCAATGCGATGTTTGAGCGCCACCTCCTCGGCTGAAGGGAGGACCGGTTGGTAATAGAGGCCGGGTGCCCACTGGGCGCGGCTAAGACTTAAGCGTTCAGCTTGCACGCTGAGTGGCGGGTGCCCAGTGGGCGCGTGCTCGTCGCGTTCCACCAACGCTAGACGCTCGGGTGCCCTTAGGGCGCCCCGGCCAGATTTTTTTCGGGTGCCCCCTGGGCGCAACTGACCTGAGTCGTCAGTCGGCCTATCTCGCCATACAGCTCGCTGGATTGTTGCTCATGGGCCTGGCTCTGCTCGCTGGCTTTCCCCTCACGGCTAAACAAGGCGGGCAGACCCGTCAATTCACCCTTGCCCCGGATGGCGATATGGGATTCCCTGCGAAGGTCGTCATCGATCGACCGAATCAATTCGGTGTCTGATAGAGCAAATTTTGCTCTATCAGGTTAGTTGGCGGTTGCTCAGGCGGCTTCACCCTCCAAAATCAAGAGCCAGTCGTTGCCGCGCCCGCAGGTAGGCGGCGTATAGGTCTAGATTGCACCGTTGTCAGCCGTGTGGATGTGGTGTTCGTTGCCATAGCGCGGGTCGAACCAGATCTGTTTGAGGCGTGGGGCCGCGAGCCGCTGACTATCCACCATGAAGGCTTCGCCGTGCGGCGAATAGATCAAGGCAAAGGAACCATCCCTGTGCGCGGTGATATTCCTGGTCATTCCTAGCGCACCAACAGAGCAGACCGTTGCCGCAACAACTCCTCAGCCTCGCTCACAATGCGTTGGACAATGACGCCAGCCGGTTCCAGAGAGGAGATCAACCCAACCGCCACGCCCGCGCTGATGTCCACCACAGATGGATCATGCGCTTGGGCGCCTGCCTCTAACACACGTTGGAGATCAGAGTACAACGCGCTGATCTCCAACGTGCGCCCCTCCCAGGTGCTGTTAAACTGGTTACGCAGTACGCGGTCGGCAATACCGGCGGGGAAGGGCGCACCACGCACTTGGTCGTAGAGCGAAGTGCGGAGTGTGTCGGACAGGCGCGCCCTGTTGCGCCGCCTTTTTCTCGGCAATCTCAACCGACCCCAGCCCCATCATGGTAATGGAGGCAATGGCGACAAAAGTTCTGGCGCCGAGGCGTTGGGCATGGCGTTGCGGTAGGTTGCCACAATCTGTTGCGTATCACCGCCATATTGCGGTTCGAGTTTTGCCTGCAAACCGGTGAAAACCAGGGCGAGTTGAATGTATGGGGCGATCATCAAACCGCCGATGCCA
>JBBRVA010000431.1:0-7034 GCA_038247295.1 Caldilineales bacterium
CCACATCGACAAAAACGGCACTGGGAACGCCCCAATTGCCCGCCGCATCCTGGCTTTCGACAAAGACCAGGTGCCGGCCAAGCGACCAGCCCGTGGTATCTATTGTCGCCTGCACCGCCGCGACAGGCCCGCTAAATTGACCCGCGCTAGCCGTCATACTGTATGTTTGCGTACCACTGATCCACGATGGCGCATCTATCGAGTAGCGTGCAGCGACAATCGCTTGCGTCGGTTCATTGCCCCAACCATTGCTATCGAAGCGGGTATCATCTGCTGTGGCTTGGAGCAATACTTGAGTGCCACTCAGGACCAGGCTTGGCGTCACCACCACCGGCAAAGAGTCGGGGCCGGCAGGAGCCTGGTAGGGTAAACGCGTTGCTTTGGCGGCATAGAATAAGGCGGCAAGGTTTTGCGGCAAGATGTCGTTGGTGAACGCGTTGCACGATTCGAAGAAAAAGTCGCCGACTTCGAAAGTATAACTGGCCACACCCAACGCGCCGTAGGTAAAGTCATCGGTCGTGCCAGAGGTGTTATAGAGACAGACAGGTGCGTTACAAACTGCATAGCCGTTGAAGTAACCAAATCTTCGCCCCAGCGTCTCAAGTTGCTGTCGATTGGGCGCTGGTATCGTGGTCCAACCCCAGGGGTAGAGTACCAATCCACCGTAACTGTGCAAAGAAATAAATAGACCGGCGGTGTTTGCCGGCACCACATCGGTATCGTTTGGCCCACGCTGATCGGCAAAGAGCGCAGTGGCATAATCTTCAATTGCCTGGGTCTCCGGTTCAGACTTCATAGCTGGGCCATGATAGGTTAGATCGCAGGCGTTGGCACTGCTGCCGCCCATTTTCCATTTGAAGCTGCTATTGCGGTTGAGATCGACGCCCCAGTTTGATGGCACATTACAGCCGTCGTCGCGATCCGTATTCTTGCGCCACGATTGGCCTGTTTCGGCCATTTTGCGCCCGTCTGGATTTGCTTGGGCGAGGATGTGGATTTCTGTATAATCGAGTAACCAGGTGAGGTCCGGATCAACATTGTAGCCGGCCACAAGTTGCTCAGCAAAGCGCGTGGCCAGTTCGGCTGTCGCATACTCGCGCGCATGAATGGCCGCGATCAGAAAGAACTTTGGCTTCGGACCAGGTTTCGATTGGTTGGTTAAGACGAGGGTGTTCAGATCGTAGCCAGTTGCGCCACCGGGCTGGCTTTTCTCCCAACTGTCACCGATGTCGATCCAAGCGGCCAGCGCAGGATGATCGACGGCCAACTTTGCCAAACTAGTGTACGTCTCTTCCACTGTGCGATAGCAGGCAAAGCCGGGGATGCCAGCGGTTTGCTGCGCGGCATCCACCACGGCAGGAGTGAGCAACGCCGTTTTGGCAGCATCGACGACAACGCGGCGACCCGCTTGGCGTAAAGCAGCTAGTTGATCCGGCCAAAGTTGCGCAACAAGATAGCGTTGCGCCGGGTCCGCGCTGTGCTGCACTTCCCACACATCCAGGGTATTGGCCAATTCGTTAAGATCGGCCTGATCAGCAAAATAGATACGGACGACCAGCGGTTCATCACCCAGCGGTGATATTGTTTGTGCATTGGCAGATTGTGGCCTGCCAAGCAAAATAAGTATCAGAATAACCAAGGGACAGTAGAGTAGTTTTAGCTTCATCTTCAAAATCCAACAATTTCACTGCGTAAGATAGGTCCATTGAGAACTAAATGCAGGCGATTCAGGACATTGCGCCCGATGATAACTTCATCGCTCAGATCATCGCCGATGACCCAAACGCTTTGCAGAGTTAATTCTGCAACCTCTAGATCAACCAGATAGAGATTGACTGTACGGCGCTCTCCCCATTGACTACGTAAACCACTTTGCCCTTCAACCGTGGCATCGATAGCCCGCAGATACTTTACAGGCACCAATGTGCCATCAGCACCAGTATCTACGATGGCCAATAAGGTATCCGTATACAAACTCCACTCCGGCGTGCTAAAACGAACTTGCAAAATAGGGATTGGTGGATCGTAGTCAATATTGTACGGTTGTGTCATATGGGCAAGGATTCCAATTTGGGACTACGGAACACTAAATCGCGCGCTTCAGCAGACTGGGTAACTTGGCGTATAAGCACGGGCATACGCCCAAATCTATGACGAATGCGTAGGTGAAGCGCGCGCATATTTATATCATGGTCTACAACTTGGCTATTATGAATCGCTACATATTCACCAAGATGGCGACCCACCAGTTGTGGATGTAGGTTTGCAAAAGCACTCGTTTCTGTCTGAATCTTCTGGCTAACCCACTTATCCAGAAATTCTCCCACGGCGGCATCGAGTAACGCTTCTGCTGTAGTATTTTCGTCCGTAGCCACCTGCTTCAATCTTTGGACCAGATCTTGTTTTTGTAGAGTTAAAATTTCCACCTTTTGCTCCTATCTTCCAAATCCAAATTCTGTGGCGCTAAAGAAGAGCGGGATCATCAATATCGCGCCCAGCAAAATAACCGCGATTTCCAGAAAAACCCAGCCTTGCGCCGCCCGCAGCCAGGCGCGTCCCCAATTGTTGGCCGCCCAGCGACGCGCGTGATAGCGATAACGCACACTGTAGATTTCCGCCGGCTTGACAGCCTCCAATGGTTCCACATCCCAGCCAGCATTCTGGAAGAGGCGGGGCAAGAGCAACGCGCCACGATGAGCCAAAACGCCCAACGGCAAAACGATGGCAAACACATAAACAATCAGACCCAAGAACACGTTCAGCCAATACCAGGGCAGCGGACTGAATAAGCGAAAGAGATCGACCCAAACCCACGCCAGATAGAGCAACAGCGGCGCGGCTAAGATCCAATTGCCTAGACCACCGTTGCCCGGTGTCGCTTCGACCAGATCGGCCGCCACTTCGCGGCGCACAAATTTTGCTTCGGTCATGCTGATCCACTTTCTACTTTAGTCATCGTCCAGGGATAACTTGTCGATTTTGAGATTAGAGATTGGGGATTGCGCCCTGTCAATCTCCAATCTCTAATCTCCAATCTCTATCTTACCCATCGCGTTGCCAATGTACTTCTAGACGATGACGGTGCCGCCAACGCCACCATAGCCCCACGGGATAGCCGACCATCTTGGCGACATCACCCACCACCCGAATGATCGGCGCCCAGAGCAATGCCAATCCGCGCGCGGCGGGGCTCATGCTGGCAGTCAAAAGCCACACCCGCTGCCACGGTCGCCAGCAATAGATTGCAATTCCGGCGAGCAAGCCTACCCAGCCCAGCCAGCGGGCAAACAGCCCCCAAAACGCATGGCCGATCAGCGCTGGCAAAACAACCCCGTAGGTGAGATAGCGGATCAGATGGCGTTTGCGCCAGAGATCGGCCTTGCCGTCGCCGCGCGCATAACGGTAATACTGAGTCCAAAAAGTACGCAAACCTTCGCGCGGGCGAAAGTAGACCAATGCTTGCGGCGCCCAGACAAAGGCGGTCTTAACGCGGGCAGACACGGTCTTCTGGGCCAAGCGATTCATTTTAATATCAAAGATCAAGTCTTCGCAGTAATCCAGCCACGCTGGATAACCGCCCGTCTGCGCCCAGGCGGCCTTAGTAAAGGCCACCGAGCGACTGCTGGGCAGAAATTTTTCCGGATCAATATCCTCAACAAACGGGAGAACGGTGGCAGCCATTGCGGTTTGGAAGACACCTTTGGCATCGGGCAGAAAAAAGCCAGCCACGGCCAGAGGTTGATCCGCAGACGACGTGGCCCACGGTGCGACCAGATGTTCCAGCCATGCGGGGGAGAGGCGCACCCCTGCATCTGTCACAGCGATCAGAGGACCAGCAGCGGCATCGATGGCCACGTTGCGCCCGCGACTTATATTAGCGCCGGGTTCGACTCGTACATGCAGATTTGGCAATTGATCTGGACAGCGTTGCTGGTAGGCTTGAATCGCTGCCACCGTACCGTCAGTGCTGCCACCATCACAGATCACTACTTCGTCGGGTCGGCGTGTTTGCTGGGCCAGCGAAGCGAGAAGGCGCTCAATGTTGGGGCGCTCATTGTAAACAGTCATAATCACGGAAACTTGCATCCTTGCATTGTGCCTCAAAATCAGGATCTTTGCACTTTTTAAAAAGCAAAGAATTTGCCTTGCGAAACGAACTACCGAAGACAGCTATTCGTCATCTTTTTGCCATAACTGGTATAATAGATAGATTAAATCTTTAAGTTCATTTCTGGAAAAGAGAAGCCTCTGATGGCGGAGCGTGTCTATGTGGCAATAGACCTGGAAACAACTGGCTTGGACCCCAATCGCGATACGATTATCGAGATCGGTGCGGTCTGCTTCCAGGCGGAACGCGTTCTGGATCGCTTTGTCAGCTTTGTAAATCCCCAACGCAAAATTCCGCTGCGCATCCAACAGATTACAGGTATTCGCAACAGCGATGTGGCCAACGCGCCCACGCTAGCCCAGGTAACGCCCGAACTATTGGCCTTTGTCCACAGCAATGTGGCGGCGGTTGTTGCCCACAATGCCGGTTTTGATCTGGGCTTTTTGCGCGCCGCCGGCATCCATTTCCATCGCCCTGCCCTGGATACTTTTGAGCTAGCCACGATCTTATTGCCCAACCTGGCCAGTTACAATTTGGGCGAGCTTTGCCGAGTTTTGGCTGTGCCTTTGACCGATGCCCACCGCGCCCTGGACGACGCCGAAGCAACGGCGCAGCTATTTATGATTTTGGAAACGCTCGTCGGCGCGCTCCCCGCAGCAACAGTCCAGCTGATTGTCAACAGCGGTCAGCACGTCGAATGGGCGCCGCTGATGCTCTTTGAAGCGGCCGCACGCCGGGGTGAACGTGAACTGGCACGCGCCGACACATGGCAGACGCGCTTGAGCGGTGAAAACCGACAGGGCGTGCAACGACCGCATGACGCGACGAACGAGCAACCGCCGGCTGGATTGCTGACCAATAGCAGCGCAGCCTGGCGCAGCGTGCCAGACCCTGTTGTGGAAGGGATGTTTGCCGCAGATGGCCCACTGGCCGCCCAGATGGGTGCACTGTACGAAGTGCGCGCCGGACAGGTGCAAATGGCCCAACATGTGTTGCATGCGCTCAATACGGGCGCTTATTTGTTGGTGGAAGCAGGCACCGGCACAGGCAAAAGTCTGGCCTATCTCTTACCCACCGCCTTATGGAGCGTGGCCAATGGCCGGCGTGCGGTCATCGCCACCAATACCATTGCTCTACAAGACCAATTAATTCAAAAAGATATTCCCCAGTTGCAAGCCGTCTTGACAACGGCAGGCTATGCCCAGCCCAGCGTCGCCTTGCTCAAAGGACGTACCAATTATCTCTGTGGACGGCGGCTGGACGTCTGGCGCAATAATCATCGTCTCTCGGCTGCCGAGCTCAGTTTGCTGGCCAAAGTGCTAGTCTGGCTGCCGCAAACCACCACCGGCGATGTGGGCGAACTCTTTCTGCCCACGGCGGCCGACCGTGCGATCTGGGCGCGCCTCTGTTCCGATGCGGCTACCTGTACGGAAGAGCGCTGCGGAAAGCAAGATTTCTTTTGGCGGGCGCGCCAACAAGCCGAAAGTGCCCATCTACTCATTGTCAATCATGCCCTGTTACTCGCGGATCTAGCGGCTGGTCGGCGCATTTTGCCACCCTACAATCACTTGATCGTCGATGAGGCCCACCGGTTGGAAGAGGCCGCCACCGAGCAGTTGACTTATCGGGTCGATTGGCAAAACACCCAAGCCTTATTGCGCCGCTTAACCGTGGATCATGATCTGCTGCCCGCCGTGCTACATGCAGCCGCCGGACGCCAACAACCAGGGGTGCCGGCGCTGATCCAGGAATTGTCTGGCAAAGCCAGCCGCGCCGGCAAGTTGGTGCGCGACTTTGCCGAAAAATTGCTCCACTTTGCCCAGGGCCAGACCGAAATACGCAAAGAAGCCGGCTACCCGCAACGCTTGGGCTTGGATAGCCGCGTGCGCGTCCAGCCCTTGTGGAGCGAGCTTGAAATCGAATGGGACAGCGCCGGTCGCCTGCTGCGCAATGCCTTGACCCATGCCACAGCATTGGTGCGGCTGTTGGAAGAAGCCCACTGGTGGCAAGCCGAGCCTTTCGCCACGCTGCTGGCAGAGTTACAGGGGACGCGCGAACAATTGGCCGAACTGGTGGATCAGATCAATACGATTGTACAGCAGCCATCCGGCACACAGGCGGGGCTGGTTACCTGGCTGGAATTGAACGACGCCGGCAATGCGGTCGCCCTCGCGTCTGCGCCACTGGATGTGAATGAGATTTTGGAAAAAGAGCTGTTGCAAGAACAGCGCAGCGCCATCTTTACCGGGGCCACGTTGCGCACCGGCTCTGGTTTTAGCTTTATTCGCGACCGGCTGGGGTTGTGGGATGTGCCGGCCGTAACCGTGGAAAGTCCCTTTGACTACAAAAGCAGCACCCTGCTCTATTTGCCCGACCCCCTGCCAGCGCCCACCCATCCGCACTACCAACAGGCGGTGGAGCAAGCCATTATCGAAGCGGCCCAGGCTACCGGGGGCCACACCCTGGCCCTCTTTACCAGCTACGCCCAGTTGCGCGCCACCGCCGATGCCATTCGCGCCCCGCTGGATCGGCTGGGCATCACCGTATTACAACATGGCACCAGCAGCCGCAATCGGCTGTTGCGCGAATACCGCGAGGCAGAAAAAGCGGTCTTGTTGGGGACGCGCAGTTTTTGGGAAGGCATCGATCTGCCGGGCGACGAACTAAGTTGTCTGCTGATTGTGCGGTTGCCTTTTGCCGTGCCCAGTGATCCACTGGTCGCGGCGCGTGCTGCCGATCTGGAGGATCCGTTTATCGATTACACCTTACCCGATGCCATTTTACGTTTTCGCCAGGGCTTTGGCCGTCTGATCCGCCGCGCAACCGATCGCGGCGTAGTCGTGGTCTTGGACAATCGCCTGTGGCAAAAAGAATATGGCCGGGCCTTTCTGGACTCTTTACCCACCTGCACCGTCCGCCGCGCGCC
>JBBRVA010000432.1:0-7022 GCA_038247295.1 Caldilineales bacterium
AAGGGAGGGAGTCGTCACAGGGTATATCCAGTAATTTCTTCTGTCCTACATCGGTCCCCTCCCTGTTTGGGGAGGGCTAGGGTGGGGTCGCTTAGTCTTTACAAAATAAATCAGAAACGTTTAGGTTATGAACAATTCTCTGCTTGATATTTTAGTTGACCCGATTACAAAAGGGCCGCTACGTCTAGACGGCGAATGGCTGTATAACACCGACGGTATGGTCTACCCGATCAACAACGGCATCCCCCGTTTTGTATTGACAGAGGATAGCGGCCAGAAGCAAACTGAGACGAGTTTTGGCTATAAATGGCAACAAGAGAGCAGCTACGACACGCCGGCTGTACACGAGTCAGCGCGGGCTTGGTTGGTCTCCCGTTATGGGTTTCAAGACGTGGCCGCAATGCGCAGCTTCTTCGCCGGCCGCAAGCGCATTCTGGATGCGGGCTGTGGCAGTGGCTTTAGCGCCTCGTTGTGGATGACAACTGAGTGGCAAGGTGCGCAATGGGTGGGCGCCGATATTTCGGTAGCGATTGATGTGGCGCAAAAGCGCTTGGCGGGTGGCATCGATCGCCATTTTGTCCAGGCCGACATTTTACAGTTGCCCTTTCCAGCCAAGTCGTTTGATACCATCTTCTCCGAAGGCGTACTGCACCACACGCCTTCGACCGAACGAGCCTTCAAATCGCTCGTGCCGCTGCTTGAACCGGGTGGCGAATTGATGTTTTATGTCTACCGCAAGAAAAGCCCGATTCGCGAATTTACCGATGATCACATTCGGGCGGCGATTGCAGACTTGCCACCGGAGGAAGCTTGGGCCGTCATGCGCCCGCCAACTAAGTTGGGCCGAGCATTGGCGGAACTGCATACCGAAGTGGAAGTGCCAGAAGATATTCCCTATCTTGGCATCAAGGCTGGGCGCTACGATGTGCAGCGCTTGGTTTATTGGCACATTGCCAAGCTCTTTTGGAACGAGACTTTCTCTTTCGAGGCCAACAACCATGTCAATTTTGACTGGTATGCCCCACGCTATGCCCATCGCCAGACCGAAGCAGAGGTGCGCCGCTGGTGTGCAGAGAGCAATCTCACCATTACTCATTTTGATGCCCAAGAGGCCGGGTTTACCGTGCGGGCGCGTAAGGCAACGTAGCCGCCCATGAATCTTTTTATCATCCTGGCGCGCATCCTAAAATGGCTGATTGCCTTGATTGGGTTACCGCTGCTGGCCTTATGTGCGATCTGGGCTCGGCGCGAGACGCAGCGTCGCCAACGCCAAGCGAGCTTGCCGCGCCTGATCTATGGTCCACACCCGATCATCAGCATCAAGTATATGAGCCAAGCCATGCAAGCGCTGGGCTATGAAGCGCGGACGTGCGTAAACACGGTTTATCACATCAATAGTCGCAACGATTACGACTATTGCCGGGCCGATTTTTTCAAAACGCCGCTCTTGCGTGGCGCCCTCAAAAATATGTTCGAGCAACATATTGGCCCCTATCTGATCTTTGGGTGGCTGCTGCCCAGATTCGACATCTTTCATTTTTTCTTTGATGGTGGGTTTCTCGTCGGTACACCGCTGCGCTTTTGGGAAGTGCAACTACTCCATTGGGCCGGTAAAAAAGTAATCGTGATGCCTTACGGGTCGGACGTGGCCGTGCCGAGCCACATTCGCTCGATGGTTTTCCGCCAAGGTTTAATGATGAATTATCCGCACCTTGGTGTGGATGAAGAGCGCACGCTGCAACAGATTCACTATTTTTCACGGCACGCCGATTTTGTGGTGGGTTGTCTGTTTCATGCCGAAACATTGCCGAGATGGGATTTGCTGACCACCCATTATTATCCGATTGATGTGGATGCCTGGCAGCCAACGTTAGCAGCCCGCTCGCTAGCCGATGGTAAAAATGGTTGTGTGACCATTGTCCACACCCCCAATCATCGCGGCGCCAAAGGCACCGAGTTTTTGTTGGCGGCCTGCCAGGCATTACAAGCCGAGGGCTTGCAGATCAATTTACGGCTATTGGAGCGCGTTCCGAATAGCGAAGTAAAAAGAATCCTTACTGAGGCCGATATTTTGGCCGAGCAATTTATTATCGGTTATGGGTTGAGCGCGATGGAGGGGATGGCACTGGGCAAACCGGTGATGTCCAATCTTTCGGACGACCATTATTATCTGGTTCATCGGCTCTATACCGGGTTGGATGAATGTCCAATTGTGAGCACATCGCTTGATCGGATTAAAGAAAATTTGCGCATGTTGATCACGAACCCTACCTTGCGGCGCGAACTGGGCGAAGCAGGCCGGGCCTATGTGCTGAAATATCATTCGTATACGGCTGTCGGCCAGATGTGGACATTAATCTATCAGAAAATCTGGCTAAATCAGGCGATCGATTTAACGATGTGGCATCCGGATCGATTGGCCAAAGTGGACGGACAGCGACCATGAGTACGCGCATGAGCGGTCTGTTAAAGGACATTGCCACCTATAGTTTTGGTGACATCCTGCTGCGGGCGACCACTTTCATCACGACGCCGATCTATACGCGTCTCTTTACGCCGGAAGATTATGGGGTTTGGAGCTATGTGATCACGGCGCTGGGACTATTGAGCACCTTTTTGATCCTGGGCTGTGATTCGGCTTATTCGCTCTACTATTTTAAGGCCAAAACTGAAGAAGAGAAACAAAAAGTTACTTCCACGGCGCTTGGTTTCGTCGCTTTATGGAGTCTTACCGTTGTGGTATTGGTGCTGCCCTTTGCCAACCGTTTCTCACAATTATCATTTAATACATCCCAGTATGGTCTCTTATTTTTCTGTGCCTTACTCACCGCGCCGATCACACTGACGAATACGATGTGTGGTCAAGTGCTGCGCAATCAATTCCAGGCGCGCACCTTTACGCAGCTCAATGTGATCACCACTTTACTCACCATCTCGCTGAGTTTGGTCGGCGCGTTGGTCTTTGACCTGGGCATTACAGGTCTATTTGTTGGCACACTGATTGGTTCTGCGATCATGTTGCCCGTTCGCTTGTGGAAAGTACGGGGCATGTTACGACCAGTGCTTTCCTGGCCAATGTTGAAAAAGCTGCTGGCCTACGGCATTCCGCTGGCTCCGGTGGGCCTGGCCTACTGGATCTTTGCCAGCTCGGATCGGTTGGTATTGGGGCGGCTCTCAACGCTGGAGCAACTTGGGCTCTATGCGATTGGGAATAACCTGACCAGTTTGCTAGCTTTTGTCCACAGTGCAATTGGTCAGGCTTGGTCGCCACACGCTATTCGGATGCGCGAAGAACAACCAGAATTAGCACCCGTACTTTTCGGGCGAATTCTCACCTATATCTTGGTGGGCTTTGGCATTTTATGTGTTTTTTATACAGCCTTTGCCCGCGAAGCCTTGATCATTGTGGCCAGCCCGGCCTTTTATGCCGCGGCGCCGGTTGTTGGTCCTTTGGCGCTGGGTTTTGTCGCCTATGCAACGACCCACATCACGGCGCTCGGCATCTCGCTTTCGGGACGCACAGGCTATTTGATGCTTTATTCGTGGATTTCGGCCTTGCTCAACTTGGGTCTTAACATCTTGTTCGTGCCGCGTTGGGGGATGATGGCGGCGGCTTGGTCTACGGCGCTCTCGTATGTCTTTATTACCGTGGCCTATGTGATCACTTCGCAACGCCTGCTGCCCGTCGTATACGAGAAACGGCGCGTTTTCAGCGCCGCGGGGCTGATTTTGCTCTTTACCATTGCCGCCCCCTGGCTACCGACAAGTAATCTGCTGCTGACAATTGTGCTTAAACTTGCCTATTGTTTGCTCTTTATCGGTCTCTTATTCATTTTGAGGGTTTTCGATCAGCGCGAGTGGCAGAGCGTGGGTGAATTTTGGCGCAGCGCACAGCTACGGCTGACGAGGAGAACCGCGTGAAAATTTTAATTACAGGAGCGCAAGGGCTGATCGGCAGCCATCTTGTTCTTGCCTTGCAAACCGAACACGAGATTTACGCCCTCTCCAGGTCGGTTGGGGCCTGGACACATCCGCAGCTCCATTGGGTACAACAAGACTTAACCAAGCCGCTTGATCCTGCGCGGTTGCCGTCCCACATTGATGCGGTCATTCACCTGGCGCAGTCCGAGCATTTTCGTGACTTCCCGGCGCGTGCCGAGGAAATCTTTCAAGTCAACACGGTGAGCACGGTTCATCTGCTGGATTATGCGCGCCTAGCTGGTGCGCAGCACTTTGTCCTCGCCTCTTCCGGTGGCATCTATGGGCATGGGGAACAAGAGTTTGCGGAGGATGCCAACCTCGCCGCAAAAGCCGACCTCGGTTTTTACTTGGGCACAAAGCTCTGTTCCGAAGTGCTGGCGGAAAACTATACCGCATTCATGAACATGATTATGTTGCGCTTCTTTTTTGTCTACGGTCCCCGTCAGCGGCGCACGATGTTGATTCCACGTTTGGTACAGGCAGTAATGGACGGGAATCCAATCGTTTTGCAAGGACCGGATGGTTTTCGTCTCAACCCCACCCATGTGTCGGATGCCGTGGTCGCCATTCGCCATGCCCTGGGTCTGGATAGCAGTCAGAAGATCAACATTGGCGGGCCCGAAGTGCTCAGTTTGCGCCAGGTGGGCGAGATCATCGGCCAGGTGGTGAATAAAGAACCAGTTTTTGATATGCAACTCGAAGCCCAACCGCGCCATCTGGTAGGTGATATCAGCAAGATGACGCGGCTGCTTGGTGCCCCGCAAATGAAATTTGAAGCTGGGATCAGCGCTTACGTGGAGGCCACGTATGGCTAATCCCAGGACAAAGTCTGCCCATGCGCTGCGCGTGTTGCATTCTCCGCGCAGTGTGGGTGGTAATCCACAAGGGCTGGCTTGTGCGGAGCGTGAGCTTGGCCTGGATAGTACAGCCGTGATCTTTGAGCAGAACTATTTCCAGTACAAAGCGGATGAAGTCTTGCTGCCCAATGGTGCTAATCCGCTGACCGTCACCGTCAAACGTTGGCAACTGTTGGCGCGTGCCCTGCGTGACTTTGACATCATTCATTTTAATTTTGGGCAGTCGTTCATGGCTGGCAAAGTGGCCGCCGATGCGGAAGCGGTGCGCCGTTATCCCGCGCCAGTCCGCTGGTTATACCAATCTTATACACAACTGCTAGAACTGCGTGATCTGCCCTTGTTGAAACGGTTGGGCAAAGGCATCGTCGTCACCTATCAGGGTGATGATGCGCGGCAAGGTGACTTTACGCGGGCAAATTTTGCTATCAGTATGGCCAATGAAGTAGAGGATGGCTATTATTCGGCAGCCTCGGATCAGCATAAGCGGTGGCGGATTGCCCGTTTTGCGGACTACGCGGATCGTATCTTTGCCCTGAATCCAGATTTACTCCACGTTTTGCCCCCACAAGCGCAGTTCTTGCCCTATTCGCATATTGATCTGCGTGAATGGACGCCAGTCTACACAGCTACCGCGTCGACTAAAAAGCCGGTTGTGCTCCACGCACCCAGCCATCGCGGCGCCAAGGGCACACGCTTTGTTCTAGAAGCGATTGCGCGCTTGCAGCAAGAAGGCGTTGATCTGGAATTTATCCTGGTGGAAGGGCTGTCACATGCCGAGGCGCGTAAACTCTATGCGCAAGCAGATTTGCTGATCGACCAAGTGTTAGCTGGTTGGTATGGCGGTCTGGCCGTAGAATTGATGGCATTGGGGAAACCAGTGATGTGTTATATTCGTGAAGAAGATCTAAAATTCATTCCCGAACCCATGCGAACCGAATTGCCGATCATTAATACTATGCCAGCCACGCTCTATGCCACCCTAAAATTATGGTTGACCACGCGCCAGCCAGAGTTAGCAACGGTCGGCCAGCGCAGCCGTCGTTATGTGGAAAACTGGCACGATCCGCTGAAGATTGCCGCGTGCATGAAAACGGAATACGAAGCGATCATGGCGTCTAAACAACGGAAGGATACAGGCCGCTAATGTGTGGCATCTTTGGTTTGTGGCAGCGTGACAACCGTCCGATCAACGGATCAGTTGTACAACAGGCAACCGACACCATCCGCCATCGTGGACCGGATGACGAAGGCTATCTGCTGTTCAACACGCAGAGTGGACAACTGATCCCTTGTGCCGGCCGTGCAACCGCAGACGAACTGAGTCTGCCACCGTTGGATGCCTTACAGAACCAGGCCTTTGACTTGGCCTTTGGTTTCCGCCGTCTGGCAATTTTGGATCTGTCGCCGGCCGGCCATCAGCCGATGAGCACACCGGACGGCCGCTACTGGACTGTCTTCAACGGTGAGATCTATAATTACATCGAACTGCGCAGCGAATTGAGCGCGCTGGGACACCAGTTTCGCAGCGGCAGCGATACTGAGGTAGTCTTGGCTGCTTACGCCCAGTGGGGCGCGGCGATGCTCAACCGCTTTGTCGGCATGTTTGCCTTTGCGATCCTGGATCGCCAAGAACGGAAACTCTTCCTGGCCCGCGATTTCTTCGGTATAAAACCGCTCTATTACACGCTGGGCGACAGAGAAACCGGCGGCCATTTTGCTTTTGCCTCGGAGATCAAAGCGCTGTTGGCCTTGCCCGACGTTTGCCGGCGGGCCAATCCGCAGCGGCTCTACGACTATCTACGTTTTGGGCTTACGGACCACGGCACCGAAACGATGTTTGCCGATATCCACCAATTACCGGCCGCCCACTATCTAGAAGTCAATCTTCATTCAGGTGTTGTGCATGAACCGCACCAATATTGGCGTTTATCACCTACCAAGCAACTGGATATTTCACTCGACGAAGCGACGACCCAACTGCGTGAACTCTTTCTCGACAATGTGCGCTTACACTTGCGCAGTGATGTGCCGGTTGGCGCTTGTCTCTCCGGCGGCATCGACTCATCGGCGATTGTGATGGCAATGCGTCACTTGGAAGGGCCAGAACTGGATCTACACACCTTTAGTGCCGTCTTTGACGATGCGGTGATCGGCGAAGAAAAGTACGTTGATATTGTCGCTAAA
>JBBRVA010000433.1:0-6985 GCA_038247295.1 Caldilineales bacterium
GGACGATCGAATCGTCGGGGTAGGAGATGGTAAATGGTAAGTGGTAAGTGGTAATTTTAATTCAGGCATTTAAATCGCGCTCCACTTGGGCTAGCCAAGCTTGATCGCGGCTGGTAAAGATTTCGCCATTATGCTGGCGGCTCCAAGAACCTACTAGCCAATAGAGCAGACGGGCCGCCTGGCTTGGGGCCACCAGGGTGCCGCCTTCGTGTGCTTCATGGAACATACTCAGATTCAGGACACTGTCCTCTGTATCCACGCTGCGCAAATCGGCCTGCATGTCGGTATCTAAAATGCCAGGGTAAAGCGCGTTGACTGTGATCCCACTGTTGGCCACTTCCAACGCCAGGACACGGGTCAACTGATCCAACCCGGCTTTGGCCGCGCCATAGGCACTTAAGCCCGCATAAGGAATGTGCGATAACCCGCTGCTAACGTTTACAATCCGCCCATAGCCCTGCTCTTGCATGGTAGGCAACACGGCGTGCGCCAGATAATAGGGGCCAATCAGGTTGACGTGAATGTTGTAGGCCCACTCTTCCGGATCGCTCTCGGCTACTTCGTCCACTGGCCAGACAAGGGCCGCATTGTTGATCAATATATCAATGCGGCGGAAGCGTTGTAATGTTTCGTCCACCAACTGCCCTACCTGCTCCCAATCGCTGACATCGGCGGGAATGCCCAGCGCGCGTTCACCCAGGCGACTGGCGGCGGCTGCCACCTGGTCTGCGCTGCGCGCGGTTAAGACGACGGTGGCGCCGGCCTGGATCAATTGCTCGGCCGCGGCCAAACCGAGGCCACGGCTGCTACCGGTGATAATTGCGACTTGTCCCTGAAGTTTTTTGCGTGCCATGCCAGAAAGTTTACCAGACAGATGGGAAATGGTCTATTTTTCGATAGAGTTTGGCGTGCTTAGGTGGGAAATGGTGCAATCACGGTCAGAAAGGTGAGCAGCCCGTCACCTTGGTTATCCACCCCATGCAAGATACCCGCCGGGGCCAGAATGAGTTCGCCCGCACCGCAAACTTGCTGTTGCTCACCGACTGTAAACAGACCTTCACCGGCTAAGACCTGATAGAACTTATCTTGATCGGGGTGGTCGTGCAAATGTTGGCTCTGACCCGGCAAGAGCGAGTTCAAACCGACTAACAGCCGTGCGCTTTGTAAGAAGGTATGTTTGAAGGGTTTATCCGTCCGGCCCTGCGCATAATCCAACGGACGGATAAAATAAGCGTTTGTCATGCTCTACCGCCATGTTCTTGTAGATACGTTACCGCCGCGCCAGCTAAGAGCGCCACACCAGTCGGCAACATGCGCTCGTCAAAATCGAAGGTGGGGCTGTGATGCGGGCTGTGCATCGGTCCGGCTGGGTCAGACGCGCCGACCAAGATAAAGCAGCCCGGCGTGCGGTTGAGAAACTCCGCCATATCTTCCGCCACCATCATCGGGGTGATCTGCGCCACCTGTTCCGGGCCGGCAATCTGTTCGGCCACGGTTTGCATCAACTGTGCCCCGGCCACCGAATTAATCGTCGCCGGCACACTGCTGGGGAAATCAATCTCACACGTTGCGCCATAGGCCAGACAGATTCCTTCTGCCATCTCACGCATTCGCCGTTGAAGCTGTTGGTTTACCTGCTCATTAAAGGAACGAATCGTACCGATGAGTTCGGCCTTGGCTGAAATAATGTTGTAGGCGCTGCCGCTCTGCAAAGAACCAACCGTGATCACCGCTGTATCGACTGGGTTGACATTACGCGCCACAATGCTTTGCCAGGCAACCACAATCTGGCTGGCAACCAGGGTCGCGTCGATGGTTTCGTGTGGCGTCGCGCCATGACCGCCGCGACCGTGTACGGTCAAGGTAAATTTGCCCGCCGATGCCCACAGCGGACCCGGCTGGACAACCACCTGGTTGAGCGGTAGTCGGCTCCACAGGTGTAAGCCAAAAGCGGCGGCCGGTGTTGGTGCGTCGAGCACGCCATCCTTGATCATCGCCATTGCGCCGCCCAAACCTTCCTCGGCCGGTTGAAAGACGAGCTTGACACGTCCCCCTAATTCGTTGCGGCGTTTGGTGAGGATGCGCGCCACGCCCATGCCAATCGCGGTGTGACCATCATGGCCGCAGGCGTGCATCACCCCGTCATTCAGCGAGCGATAGGGTGTGTCATTCAACTCGTGGATTGGCAAAGCATCCATGTCGAAACGCAGCAAGACCGTCGGTGCATCATTGAGGGCGTGGTCGCCTTCGATCATGGCGACGACACCGGTCTCGCCGATGCCCGTGCTCACTTCCAGCCCCAGTTCGCGCAAATGATCAGCCACGACGCCGGCCGTGCGCACTTCATGAAAGCCAAGCTCCGGGTGTTGATGGAAGTCGCGCCGCCATGCTACGAGATCGGGGAAAAGGGCTTCGGCTTCGGCTTTTAGTGTTTGGTAAATGGTCACAAATCCTCTTTTATCAATTGGTTGAGATGGAGCGAACAAGTTTTCTGAAAACTTGTTCTGAAAAATCCTTGTCTCCATCGGGCAAAGATGCTATACTTTGAAGTAATTTTCGACATCAAAAATGTCATTCTAACGTATTGACAAATATGTATAAGTGTGTATAATAATATGACTTTCGAATGGGACGACGACAAAGCGACAATCAATCTAGCCGTTCACAAGGTTTCATTTGAGCAAGCAAAGCGAGTCTTTGATGATCCAATGGCACTCCCTTTTGAAGATGAAGCGCATTCTTCGGCAAACGAAGATCGGTATGTGATGATTGGTATGTGTGCAATCGGTTTGTTATTCGTCTCATTTACGTATCGGGACAGTACAATTCGCTTGATCTCTGCCCGGCGCGCCGGCCGCAGAATGCAAAGGCTATATAATGGTGAAGAAGAGTAGATCTCCTATGAACACAAAAGCGCAAGTTGAAGAAGCAAATTTTGACCCCGATACAATGAAGCGTCTCCCCCGTGGAACCTTCCTCGCGACACTGGGCGAAACATCTGACCCACGCAAGACAAAGGTGCGGGTGACACTTTATCTGGATTCAGATATATTGACCTATTTCAAAGAACGAGCTGCCCAGCCCAATGCGGCGCCCTATCAGACACAGATCAACAATGAGCTGCGCGGTCTGATGGAAAGGGATGCACCGATAGCCTTTGATTACACTAGTTTGCTTGAAAATCGCCCCTTTATTGCCGCACTGGCAGAGAAAGTGCAAGAATACCAGACAGCGGAGAAGTAACTTTTTACTTGTCCAGCGCCTCGTCCAATACCTGGTTTGTCGCCCGCACTTGTTCGTATTGCTGGCGGGCGCGGTTGATCAATTCGCCTAACCCTTCTAGTCGTTCGCGCAGATCAAACTCACTGGTGCTGGCTTCCCAGGCTTCGCGCAGCAAGTCCTCAAATGACTTGGCGCCTTCTACCTGACCTAAAATCAGGTCCAATTCCCCGATCACGAGCTCGAACATCCGAATTTTGCGCGCCAGCAATTCGATCACATGCGCTTCAATCGTTTCGTTGCAACTCAGGTTGAAAATCGTCACATCATTGGCCTGCCCCAAGCGGTGCAAACGACCAATCCTCTGCTCGACGCGCATCGGGTTCCAGGGCAGATCGTAGTTGATCAACTGGTGACAAAATTGCAAATTGCGCCCTTCAGCGCCGCTTTCGGTGCTTACCATCACGCGCAGGGTGGGGTCAGTGCGAAAGGCGGCCACGGTTGCCTCTTTTTGATCGATATTCAGGCCGCCATGAAAGCCGGCCGCGCTAATACCCCAGTGGCGCAGTTGCGTCACAATCGTTTCGAGCGTCTGCCGGTATTCGGTGAAGATCAAAAATTTGCCGGGAAACTGGGCCAAGATTTCGCGCACGGCCACCAGTTTACGGCCAATCGGGATCGACTCGGCCAGCGTCAAGAAGCGTTGCAATTCGGCGCGCGTGCTTTCGCCGTGGGCGCGATCTTGCACCATCTTGCGCAAAGTGGACGCTAATGCCTGTGGGCTGCTGGTCAGCTCCTTTTGCAGCGTGATCAGCGTCAAGCGCAAATGTTTGTCACTTTCTACGCTGCGAAAGCGCCGGCGGATATAGTCGGTGACATCACTGTATAACAGCCATTCCGCTTCACTTAATTTTAGGTGATAAATGGCCGCCTGACGTTTTGGAAAAGTGATATTGACCTTGGAACGCCGGTTGCGGATCATCACATCGTTGAGCAGGCGGCGCAGCGACTTGGCGTTTTTGGGCTGGCGAGCATCGGCCTGTTCCAGAAAATGATTGCGGAAGCCGCGCACGGTGCCCAACTGGCCAGGCGCCAAAATCGTGATCAGGCTGTACAACTCCATTAGGTCATTCTGGACCGGCGTCGCCGTCAAGAGCAGGACATAGCGTTTGCGAATTTGGTTGACAAATTGCCAGGCTAATGTGCTACGGTTCTTGAGCTTGTGTGCTTCGTCGATCACCAGCAGATCGTATTCACGCGCTAAAATGCCTTCGCTGTGCTGCTTCAACTTCGCCCGATCCAGGCTCGTCAGCCAGCGCCCGTTCTCGGTGTCGCGGATTTCGCGCCAGTGCGCTGGCGTCTCCATCACGCGGAATTCTTCGTGAAACTTGTTTGACAACTCTTCGCGCCACTGTTCGGTAAGCGACGCCGGCGTCAAGACCAGCACCGAACGCACCAGGCCGCGCTGAATCAGTTCCTTCATCACAATGCCAGCTTCGATCGTCTTGCCCAGGCCTACTTCATCGGCCAGCAACGCACGCCCGCGCATGTCGCGCAGGGCGCGGATCGCCGCCTCGATCTGGTGCTCGTAGTGCTCGACGGACAACTCTTCCAGACAGAGCAATTGGTCAAAGCCCTTGCTCAGCCGTAAAATTTCGGCCTGATTACGTAGCTGGTAGATCGGCAGCGTTTCCGGAGGACGAGTGCGACCGTGGATGCGAAAGAAGTTCTCCAGGTTTTGCGGCGTTTCCAGCACACGCGGCGGCAGGGTGATGCCCAGCTCGGCAATGCGGCCGGCCATCGCGTAATCCAGATTATAGCGATAACCACAGCGAAAGCAGTGCGTCGCCGTCTCTTCGTCCAGCCAACTGCACTGCGGGCAACGTTTGCCAACCACCGCTTCAACGGTTTTCTGTTTCTTTAGTTTTGGTTTGGTCGGCTCGTCTGGAATTTCGAGCCACTCGAATCGTTCTTGTGTCATACTTGAAAATCTACCACAGAATCAGTTAGTTGCAAAGCTTCTATCAATGCGGCATCGCCTGGCCGTGTTCTTGTTATGAATCGAGCTAATCTCATGCAAAGCCGCAAAGGCGCAAAGCTTGCTTGTACACCTGCTTTGCGCCTTTGCGGCTTTGCATGAGACTTTGGGTTGACGCTAGCCTATGCGCGAAGCAAAACGCGCCCGTTGCTGCGCCCAGTCGCGCAGGGCGTCGATCTCCTCGGCCATCATCTGGCTCAATGGCACCGTATCCTGTAGCACATCAAGCAAATCAGTCTCGGTCAGCGGACGATTTCTGTCAAAGGCCTCGTATAAACCGGCGATCACAGCCTGCTCAATTTCGGCGCCGGAAAGCCCATCGGAGGCCATCGCCAGCGCGTGGACGTCAAACTGGCTCGGGTCGCGGTTGCGTTTGGCCAGATGAATTTTCCAAATCTCCGCCCGTTCAACCGTGTCGGGCAGATCGACGAAAAAGATCTCGTCAAAGCGACCTTTGCGCACCAATTCCGGTGGCAAGTGGTGGACCTGATTGGCCGTCGCAATCACGAAAACGGGCGCTTTCTTCTCTTGGAGCCAAGTGATAAAGCTGCCAAAGACACGCGCCGCCGTCCCCGCATCACTGACGTTGCTGGAGCCAACACCCGAGAAGCCCTTCTCGATCTCGTCGACCCAGAGCACAACCGGCGCAATGCTCTCCGCGACTTTAATTGCATTGCGCAAATTCTCTTCACTCGATCCGACCAGCGAGGAAAAGAGCCGCCCTACATCCAGCCGCAACAGGGGCAACCGCCAAGAATTAGCCACCGATTTGGCAACCAGGGACTTGCCGCAGCCCTGGATGCCAACCAGCAAAATGCCCTTTGGTTCGGGCAAGCCAAAGGCGCGCGCTTCATCGCTAAAGGCGCGCACCCGTTTGCGCAGCCATTCTTTGAGTGTCTCCAACCCGCCAACGTTGTTCAACCGCTCTTCGGTGGCGTAAAACTCCAATAGACCACTTTTACGAATAATCTGCTGCTTCTCGGCCGTGACGGCTTCGACGGCGTCACCGTCTAGACGACCCCCCGCCTGCACAATCGCTTTGGCGATCGCATCGGCGGCTTCGTTTTCCGTCAGCCCCAAACAGGCCTGGATCAGGCGTGTGCGTTGGCGTTTGTCGAGTATAACTTCAATCTTACCGTTGCGCTGGGCGCTCTCCACTACACCGGTCAATGTCTGCTGCAACTGCTGGGCGTCGGGCAGGGCAAAATCGAGTACCGTTACTTCCTTTTCTAACTCGGGTGGAATCCGCAGCACGCCGCCCAGCAAGATCACCGTCTTGTTGCTGGCGCGCAAACCAAAGGCCACTTCGCGTAGCCGGCGCACGACAGTTGGCTCTTTCAAAAAAGGATGAAAATCGCGTAGCACCCAAATGCACGCTTCATTTTCTTCCAAAATGGACGTCATCAGCGCATGCGGATCGCGCTTGCCGCTATCAGTTTTGCCCGGCATGGCTGGATTAACCAATCCGACTGTCGCGCTCCAGAACAGGAGTCGCTTGCGTTGTGTCTTTGCCAACGCCTCAATCTCGGCCAGGGCGCGTTCTTCTTCCGGCGTCACCACCCATAGTAGGGGATAGCGGGCTCGGATATAAATGTCTAGTTCCTGTTGCATAACTTTTGGGACCTATCGGGTAGCAAGATAACAAGGTGTACTGCGTACTGCGTAAAACGTACTGCGTAGGTGCAAACAGTACGTTTTATGCAGTACGCAGTACATTTTACGCAATAC
>JBBRVA010000434.1:0-6971 GCA_038247295.1 Caldilineales bacterium
ATTACCGGATCAATAAACTCGTCTGGGGGGTGGACCTCGTAGAGCAATACTTGATGACCTGTCTGGGGCTGCCCATCCGCCCGGCTAAAGCCGCCCAACCGCTTGTCTGTGTCGCTGAGTCGGACGTGCCTTGTCCAGCCTCCGGCACAGTCTTACGGGCCGATTTTCTGGATGAGATTGCCAGCGACCCGCGCGTTTTGTACTGCAAAGCGAGCGTCCAGCCCGGCCAACGGGTGATTGGCCCGGTAGATGGCGTCCCTGATTGGCTGGGTGAGGTTTTGGTGGCTGGGGAAACGATTGATGCGGCTGGTCAAGCGCTGGATGACCTCATGCGACAAGTGGTGTTGCCGATCCGGTGGGATCATCCAAGTTTTAAGGAACCTGCACCTAACCAACTCGCGACCTGTGGAAAAAAGATCTGACCGTAGGTTTGGTGCTCTGCTCCTATCGCTTTGGTGGCAACGCTGGGTAGATTCGCTACTCAGCGTTGTGAGAATATCAGGCAACTAGCCAACAACCAAGAATTGTCCACCTCAGACCTGAAACTGTCCATCTTTATAAAACAGCTCCCCATCCACCCAGATCGCGCTTGCCTGGCGCATGTCGCAGATAAAATCCCAGTGGACGCTCGACTGGTTGCGGCTACCGGTTTCCGGATAGCCGGCGCCCACCGCCATGTGCAGTGTGCCACCAATCTTTTCGTCGTAGAGAATGCTCTTGGTAAAGCGCTGAATCTGGTAATTAGTGCCGACCGCGAATTCACCTAGATAGCGCGCGCCAGCATCACTGTCCAACTGGCTGATCAGAAATTCCTCGTTCTTGCGCGCGCTCGCCTCAACAACTTTGCCGTCCTTAAAGCGTAGTTCAACGCCTTCCACTTCGCGCCCGCTGCGGATCGCCGG
The DNA here is from genome assembly GCA_038247295.1 of Caldilineales bacterium. Lineage (GTDB taxonomy): Bacteria > Chloroflexota > Anaerolineae > Caldilineales > Caldilineaceae > JAPLGZ01. The sequence continues at coordinate 903 of JBBRVA010000434.1, forward strand.
ATAGGTAAATTTGACCCAGCCATTGACCGAATCTTCCACGGGACCCGTGAAAATTTCGCCGCTGGGCATGTTGCGTTTGCCGTCACTGTTGATAAAGGTGCGCCCAGCGATCGAAAGGGTCAAGTCAATGTGCGGGCCACGCACGACAACTTGTTCTTTGCCCTGTAGCCAATCGACCAGCCGTTGCTGCATATCGTGGACCTGTTGCCAGCACTGCACCGGGTCAGGCTGATCGGCATAGGTGGCAGCATAGACAAACTCTTCGTAGTCGCGCAGACTCATGTCGGCTTCTTGGGCATAGGCAGGACAGGGGAAAAGGGTGCCGACCCAACGGTGGCTGCCGGCCGCCGAGCGCTGCATATAGGTTTGCGAAAGCTTGCGCCGTGCGTTCTGATAAAGCTGCTGTTGGCGCGGCTCGATCCCCGTAAGCGAGCGCGTATTGCTGGCCGCGCTGATCACGATGCGCACGTCGATCTTGTCGGCCATCATTTCGTCAGTTGGCGAGACCCAGTTCAGTTGGCCGTCGTTGGCGCCACGCAAAAACGCTTCATCCAGTTCGTCGCTCATCAAGAGCACAGTTGGGTTGCCGCCGGCTGCGGTCACGTGGCGTACGGTCTCCTCGACTAGCGGCAACGCCAACACATGGCCGCGCACTAGCACCCAGTCACCCGGTTGCACACTGGTGCAATAGTTAACCAGGGTGGCAGCAAGTTTTTCGATCCGTGGGTCGGTCATAGGATTCTCCTTGTCAAAGGATGTAGCCCGATTTTTCAAATCGGGCTACATCCGCGTAGCTAGGATATTATCGTACTACAACAAGACTTTGCCCAGCAACTCGCTCGGGGAAGATGTAGCCCGATTTTTCAAATCGGGCTACCCAGCCTCCCACACAAATAAACGCCGATTGAATTGACATTGCTGCCAGCTTGTGCCAAAATCGATGCACTTTTACTCACAATTGAACCAATCATCAGAAGGGTTTTATCCACATGTCGAGCCAAACACTGGCGATCCAAACACCCGATTGGGTTAAGCAAGCTGTTTTTTACCAGATTTTTCCTGATCGTTTTGCGCGCAGTTCACGCCCAGTGCACCGGGTGTCCCCTGGGCGCGGCATCCAGTTCAAGCCGTGGGGTAGTCCGCCCGAAGAACAGGGCTTCCAAGGTGGTGATCTGTATGGCGTGGCGGAAGAACTCGATTACTTGCAAGCATTAGGCATCACCGCTATCTACTTCAACCCAATCTTTTCCTCGGCCTCGAATCACCGTTATCATACCTATGATTACTTTGCCGTCGATCCATTGCTGGGCGGTAACGCAGCGCTCAGTGAATTGCTCGAGCAAGCCCATGCGCGCAATATACGCGTCGTGTTGGACGGCGTCTTTAATCACGCCAGCCGTGGCTTTTGGGCCTTCCATCATATTTTGGAAAATGGCGGCAATTCACCTTATCTCGACTGGTTTATCGTCCAAGACTGGCCGCTGCGCCCGTATGACAACCCAGACAATCTGCCAATCAATTATGATGCCTGGTGGGGCAACCCGGCGCTGCCCAAATTTAACACCAACAATCCTGGTGTGCGCGATTACTTGTTGAGCGCGGCGAAATATTGGATCGATTTTGGCGTCGACGGCTGGCGGCTGGATGTGCCAGAAGAGATCAAGGATGAAGCATTCTGGCAAGAATTTCGGCAGATCGTCAAGACGGCTAACCCAGAAGCTTACATTGTCGGCGAAATTTGGCATCCGGCCCAAGAGTGGCTACGCGGTGACCGCTTTGACGCCGTGATGAATTATATTTTCAGCCGGGCCGCGCTGGGCTTTTTTGGCGCAGAAACGTTGCGCATCGATTATAAACCAGGCGGGTTTGCCCTGGCGCCCCTCAACGCGCATGCCTTTGCCATGACCATTGACCAGATGATGAAGCTGTATGCCTGGCCAATTACCCAAGCGCAACTGAACCTAATCGATAGCCACGACACCGCGCGCACGCTTTGGATGGTCAACGGCGACAAGAGTGCATTGCGGCTCTGCACCCTCTTTCAAATGACAATGCCTGGCGCCCCGAGCATTTATTACGGCGATGAGGTTGGTATGACGGGTGGTCACGAACCTGGTAGCCGAGGCGCCTTTCCGTGGCACGACCGCAGCACATGGGATACGGATCTGCTCACCTTTCACCAACGGGCAATCGCCATGCGCCATGGTCACCAAGTTTTGAGTTTGGGCGATTTCAAAGCGCTCTATGCGGATCATCACCTCTATGCTTTCCGACGCGATCTCGACCAACAGTCGGCGGTGGTGATCTTCAACGCCGGCCATCAAGCGGCCGTCCACGATCTGGATCTGCTGAGTGCGCAGGACGAAGGGCGCACCTTTACCGATGTCTGGCAAACGGGCGAATACACAGTGCAAGCGGGCAAGTTGACCGGGGTGCGCGTGCCAGCGCGCGAAGCAGTGGTGTTAGTGGCTGGATAAAATTGCTGTAATCCAATTGCTCTTCCGCAAAAAGCCGTCTTGCCCAGCCTACCAATCTCAGCTACAATAGCGCAACCCAGCCCGAGCAACTTTCCAGCCACGCGCACCTATCTAGTTCAGGCGGTCTTGCATGCAACGTGTCAAAGTGATCCTAAATCCCTACTCCGGGCGCGGGCGCGGGGCGCGGGCGCGGCCCCGCATCTGCGCCGCATTGGAGCAGGCTGGCGTCGCCTTCGATTTAGCCGAGACTGCTTCGATGGGTCACGGCGTAACGCTGGCCCGTGATGCGCGCAGCGAGGGCTATCCGACGGTTGTGGCGGTGGGCGGAGACGGCACGATTAGCGAAGTGATGAACGGCCTCGCGCAGGCAACGCCGCCGGGCGAAATTGTGGGTAAGTTGGGTGTGATTCCCCTCGGCACCGGCAATGACTTCGCCGATATGGTGGGCTGTGCACGCTCAATCGAGGCGGCAGTTCGCGTCATTGCAGCGGGCAAGACACGACGCATCGATCTGGGCCACGCCCGCATCCACGATGGCACCGAGGTCGTCGAACGCTATTTTGATAACAATGTGGGCATCGGCTTTGAGGCGTGGGTGACATTGGAAAGCTACAAGATCAAGTGGCTGAGTGGCACCTTCCTCTATATCGTGGCCGCGTTGCGCGCCATTCGTAGTTACCAATCGCGGCTTATGATGCTTGATTGGGAAAACGGCAACGGTGAAAGCGGCCGTTATGCCGAAAAAATTCTACTTGTGAGCATTGGCAACAGCCGGCGCACCGGCGGCGGTTTCTATCTGACCCCTCAGGCCCAAATGGATGATGGTCTGCTGGATGTTGTCTTTGCCCACGCACTGCCCCAGTGGCGGATCTTATCACTCTTGCCCAAAGCGCTATTCGGCAAACATATTGGCGATCCGGCCGTCACAATGGTGCGCTGCCGCCGGCTAAACCTGGCTTGCTCGGCGGGCACGCCGGTCCATCTGGATGGCGAGGTGGTGGCACCCAACGCCACATCGGTTGCGATCGAGCTTCAACCTGGGCGGCTCGAAGTCATTGTATAGGACTTACGCAAGCCTTGACTGAAAATCCATTCATAGAGATCGTTGTCGCTCTAGATAACAATCAGGCGCTGCGTAAGTACTGTGTATAACTCGACTGGTTTCGTTCTCGTCTGATCTTTTGGTATAATCTAATCAAGTTTGCCGGCCCATGCGAACTCACCCCTCGCATGGGCTTTTTGTAGTGGCTACGGATCAGGAGATTATGGCGAAACAGCAATTTTCTTTGGGTGAGTCGACCAACACGGGTAGTATTAACAGCATGTGGAGTCGCTTGGCACGCGCCATTTTTAGCCCGCCGATGCAGAATGATGTAAACCTGGCCAGCAGTGCCACGCTCAACGCGCAAATTTGGTTGGGCCAGTTTCCCTGGCGACCGACCGCGGGCTGGACGGTGATTGCGGCGTTGTTGGCGACCGGCCTGGTGGAACGTCGTTTTGATCTAGACTGGAAGACACTGGCGCTGTTGTTGCTATTGGTAGACCCACTCTGGGGCAGTCTCTGGCGGTTGGCCGCCGGGCGCGCCGAACTGCTGCCGCTGCATAGCCAGGCCGTGAGCTACGAAGTTTGGTTGCCCTACCTACGCCCTGGCTCACCAGCAGCCCGTTTGTTAGGCTGGAACAACGCCGGCGCTTTGCCATTGCTCTTTCGCGTGGCCTTGCCTAGTCTTTGCCTGACCGGTGCGTTGGCCGTTGTCCTGGGCGCGCCGGCGGTCTGGATGACGGCTTTGGTGATGGTAGTTAGCCTGTTGGGTTGGGTGAGCCGGCGCACACTACAGCGAACGCCTGCCCTCTTACATAGCATCGTAACAATTGCGCTGCCGTGGCTGTTGACGATCAATCTGTTGGACAGCGAAGCAAGCGCCACGCAACGGGCGCCCCAAATTACACTGCTAGTGCTTTGGGTGCTCCATAATTGGGGCGAAGGCCGGGCCATTCGCTCCGGCATCGACTGGTTTGGGCTGGCCTTGTTGGCCGTGGCAGAAGTTAGCCTGATAACCCTCTTTGTGCTGGCTCAGGCGCCGTTGTGGATTGCGCCGCTGTTGGTGCTTTGTTTGCCGACATGGCTGCTCATTGCACAAGGCCAATCTGTACAACGGGCCAATGTTTGGTGGTTGCTGGCGATGTTGTTGAGTGGGCTGGCATTGGGTAATTAGGGATTGGTAAGTCGTAATTGGCGTCATGCTCCTGATCAATTACCAATTACCAATTACTATTTACCACTTACATATTGCAATATCGAGGAATATTTTTCATGAGTAACGCTGTCGATTCACCCCGAGTAGCGCGTACGCTCAACCATCCGGCCCCCGCGCCCGGTTCATTGGTTACCATCGAGCAAGTGCGCCGCGATCCGGAGGTGATCACCTTTTTGCAAAACGCAAATGATATCTTGCTTATGCTCGGATATACGGAACACGGTCAGCGCCACGCTGGGCTGGTCGGCCATATTGCAGAAAACATATTGGAACGGCTCGGCTTTGATCTGCGCGTGCGCCAGCTTGCCAACGTGGCCGGCTATCTGCACGATCTGGGCAATGTAATCCATCGTGAGAACCATGCCTTGAGCGGCAGTATGATGGCTTGGCAGATTCTTTCGCGCATGGGGATGCCACCGGGCGAGTGTGCGCTGATTATGAACGCAATCGGCAACCATGAAGAGGAGCGCGGCATGGCGTCTACCCCGGTTTCGGCCGCGCTAATCATCGCGGACAAGGCGGATGTCCATCGCAGCCGAGTACAGAATCCCGATGTGGCCACGTTCGATATTCATGATCGCGTCAACTATGCCTCGACTCGCAGCTTCGTACGCGTGCGCGCCGACGAGAAGATCATTGCGCTGGAATTGGAAATCGACACGAGTTATGCTCAGGTGATTGAATATTTTGAAATTTTCCTCAGTCGCATGACGATGGTACGCCAAGCAGTCCAGTTCTTGAAGTGCGATTTTCAGTTGATCATCAACGATATTCGGCTTTCGTAGTGCGTATTGCGTAGATAAGGAAACAGGGAAACAGGTAGACAGGGAAATAGGTAGATAGGTAGACAGAGTCAACTACCTGTCTACCTGTTTCCCTCTGGTAAGGCTTATTCATTATTCCCAATTAACGATTACTTAGGAACCTGCCATGCGTATTGTTCGTTTTATCGAATCGTTTGAAGGTGTACCTGCGTACAGTTATACAACCCCGCGCTGGGGGATGTTGGTGGATCAGGTCGTTTACCCAATTAAGCAGGCGCCCTATCTAGCGCAGAGCCAAGGGAATCTGGTTGCGCCGCGCATTACTGGCGCTGCCGTTGCACTGGATAATGTGAAGCTGCTGGCGCCAGTGAAGCCGCGCAAGATTGTCTGTGTCGGTCGCAACTACGCAGAACACGCCGCCGAGTTGGGCAATGAAGTGCCACCCGAGCCGTGGTTTTTTGTCAAGCCAACGACCACGCTGGTCGGACCGGGGGCCGCGATTGTCTATCCTGGGATAAGCAAGAGTGTTCACCCTGTAGGGGAGTTGGCCGGGGGTTTTTGCAGGCGCGG
>JBBRVA010000435.1:0-6968 GCA_038247295.1 Caldilineales bacterium
AGTACACTTGGGCGGAAATAACCATACTATTCTCCGGTGAATCAGTAGGACAGTGAGACAGTACAAACACTGTTCTACTGTCCTACTGATTCACTGTCTTACTTATGCCCAAGTGTACTAGTCCTATTTGGTCTGCCCTTCTGCCTGATCTTATCACAGTTCTTATCATAGAAGGCTGATGATTGATTAACACATTTTCGGCTGATGAGCGCATTTATTTGACATTTTACCCGAGATTAACGATACTTTGCGCTTGTGCCATTGTTCACAAGCGTAAATAGAGCTGATCCACCGATGGTCAAATGCCGCCATTAATTCAAGGAGCAATCCGATGAACGCCCCCTTGAGCGACGCTACGCTTGATCATATCATACTCGGCGATGCCCTGATCGATACGGTGCTTGCGGATTGGAATACAGCAATGGAGCGTGCATTGCAAGAAGAAAATCCGCTGCGCGTCGTGGCGCTGGCCCAGCTTGTTTTGCGCAAATTGCCAAAGCACTTGGCTACCTATCAACGTTTGCTGCGCGCGACATGGATGCTCAAACATTGGGCCGAAGGCGAAGATTGGGCGCAGCGTCTGCTACGCGCCGACCCTGGCAATGCGCTGGCGTGGCGGGCCTTAGCCATGGCGGCCGAACAGCGCGATCAGCGTGCCCAGGCCCATGCCATTTGGCAACGCGCCTTCGAGGCCGATCCGTATGACCCGGAGATTCGCGCCGGGTTGAGTCGCACGAGTCTAGGGCCAAGCGACAACAGCCAAGCCGTATTGGCGCTCAATCCTGCTTGCCTGGCAACGCTTTATTTGCGCGGCTTTCGCTGGGAACATGCTGCCAGGCTCTATCGCACGCTGATCCAAGCGGATCCACGGCGGATCGATTTCCAGGTTGGGCTCTTGGCTGCCTTATGGCAGCAACGGGCCACAGAGGAGGCATACCGCATCGCCCGCCATCTTGTCCACGCCCATCCGCATGTGCTGATTGCGTGGGTGGCGCTGGATGCCACAGGCGACGCCGATGACAAGGCGTTGGCCCGCAGCCCAATCGCCACTATGGACCCGGATGGCGATTTCGTCAGTGAATGGTTTGGTCTACATTACGCCGCCCAACCAACCGTGCTGGCGATGAGTGGCAGGGAAGTAGAGTTATTACAGGGAGCAGGAATCCGGGAAACGGGAGTGGGGAAACGGAATTAAGTCCGATCCTACCGAATCCCGTTTCCCCACTCCTGTTTCTCTATCCAATAAATATTCAAAACAGGAGAAAAAAATTCATGGAACGTACATTTATCATTTTAAAACCAGATGCCGTACAACGTGGGCTGGTGGGCGAGATCATTGCGCGCTTTGAGCGCCGTGGCCTGAAGTTGGTGGCGATGAAAATGCTGCAAGTGAGTGAAGAACTGGCGCGTCAACATTATGCCGTCCACGAGCAACGGCCCTTTTTCAAGAGTTTGATTGGCTACATTACCCGCGCACCTGTCGTGGCTCTGGTGTTGGAAGGCACGAATGCGATTGTCGCCGTGCGCAACACCGTCGGCGCCACCAAACCCGCCGAGGCCGCGCCCGGCACGATCCGCGCCGACTTTGGCCTGGAAATTGGACGCAATCTCGTCCACGCCAGTGATGGTCCCGAAACCGCCGTCAGCGAAATTGCGCTCTGGTTTGGCGCCGACCTGGTCGACTGGCAACGGACCAACGACCCCTGGATTTTTGAATAAGGCGACTGCAAAATGTAATTTATCCACGAAGTTACACGAATAAAAAACTAACTTTGTGTTTCTTCGTGGATAAATATTTTTTGCAGTCCTTACAGACGGTACAAAAGCGATATTTTTGTGTTTGGATTGGCAATCGTGTAATCCGCTGTGGGTTTGTGGTGGTCGTTGGGGAAACGGTAGCGATCCATAATTAGTCGTTATGCCTCTGAGGTAGTGATTACGAGGAACTATTGTTCAAGCTCCTGACTGCATTGTTGGATGGATTTTGAAGTATCAAAATAATGATCTCTATGAGGTGATAAAGAAGATTAGTGAACGAAGGCCAATATACTCAAGATTATATGCTAAGTCGGTCACCTGGGATGTGATAGCTGCTCTTATCTTCACACACTTGAAAACAGGCGATGACAAAAAAGATTCGCGTATCCGCAATTCGTTCGCTCGCTTGTGGGCGCGCTTTGCGAGAGACTATCTTAATGTGAATCATGGATTTGAATATAACAGCATAAAACATGGCCTGAGAGTTAAAATGGGCGGTTCTTATTTGGCGCTAGGGGTGCAAGATACCCCTGGTGTACCCGCACCACCTGAGAGAATGCGAATAGTAGGACAAAGTGAGTTTGGCTCTTCCTTCTTTATTCCTAACAAATTGCATGATAGTCGTAATTTTTCAATCAGTCATCATGCCTTGAATTGGAATCCGCAAAACTTCATCTATGGCTTGCACCTCATTTCTTTTTCTATTACCAATGTGCTTGGCTTTCTCAAAATCTTTTATGGCGTACCAGCAAATGAAGTTCAATTCTCTTGGCCTAGCGATGATTCAATTTATCAGGAGCCTTGGAAACGTAACACGGGTATGACTTTTAATTGGAATTCACCTATAACAGAAGAAGATATTACCCCGCTTTCAAAAGAAGATATTCTCTCTGTGTATAAAGAGGATGCGGAAGAAGACAAGAATAATAGCTAGAATAACAAAGCTAGCTAATAAACAGCAAGGCATAACAACTCATTCAACCCGAGCCCACGATAGCATTCATTTCATCATCATTTTCTCCGATTATGTGGTATACTGCTCGCCTCGGCGCATCAATCATATCACGGAGACTTGGAACAAAGAAAATACAAGTCAATTTGCCGGCGAGCCTCCCTAGTTGCCTGTAATGAGTGACTCAGCTATACTTCAATGAGTCACATCAATTCATAGAGGTATAACGATATGTTAGTTACCGCTACTGTTTCCCTAACGGAACAAGAACAACAGACATTACAAGCCATCGCCCAACAAGCGGGAACGACACAAGAAGAACTCCTGCGTAAAGCCGCGCAACGGTTGATTGCAGATTTTCAGTCTCCGCCCGTTACTTCCCATCTGCTGCGGATGAAACGAAGACAGCGGAGCGAAGCCGCAAAACAACAGGCGCGGGAGCGCTTTGAGCGTCAATTCGGCACACTTAGCGTAGAGTATGCGACGGGTGCAGATAACGAACAGATCGATGCCGATCTGGCACAAGCCTATATAGCAACCCATGAGGAGAATTGATGCTCCTCGATACGTCGGGGTTGCTTTGTCTCTATCATCAAAGTGAACCACTTCATCATCAAGCCGTCCAAGCTTACAAAGTAACCCAGGTGCGGCTTACCCACAGTTATGTCTTGGCGGAATTTGTTGCTCTCGCCACAGCGCGTCGTTTTCCTCGCGTGTTGGTGCTTGACTATCTTGATGCGCTGATGGATAACCCAGATATTGACCTTGTTTGGATCAATGAGCGAGTCCATCGCGAAGCTTTTGCCTTGTTGTTAGCGCGCAACGATAAAGAATATTCCTTGTGCGATGCAGTGAGTTTTGTATTGATGCGTCAACGGAATTTGTTGCAGGCATTGACCACTGATAAGCATTTTGAACAAGAAGGGTTTGTGCGATTGCTCAGGTAATGGGCAACCTGGTGTAGTTGTAACCGAATGGTGTAGTGTGTTATGCTGCTTCTTGCGCGCGTGATTCAAGTATAAGGACAACGGGAGAATAATATGCTGCAAGGACTCTTTGGCAATGCAACCGAAATCGATACGAAAGCGCTGCAGAAAGACCTTACGGCTTTACTAGCAGAAGGTGAGCAAATCCTGCGCGCGTTTCGGATCATTCGCGACCTATTCGTTTTTACCGATAAACGCCTTATTCTGATCGACAAACAAGGCGTAACCGGGAAAAAAGCAGAGTATCATTCAATTCCTTACAAATCAATCAGCCATTTTTCGGTGGAAACAGCCGGCACGTTTGATGGTGATGCTGAACTAAAAATCTATGTTTCGAGCAATCCCACCCCCATTCAACGTGAGTTTAAACGGGGCACTGACATTATTGGCGTTCAAAAGACACTTGCCCAGTGCGTATTGAAGTAATAACACGCTCGCATACCCTCGGTTCGCCCACCGATTTTACCTCAGCCGTAGTACATGAAAAAAGATGGCCGTCAAAACACCTTTTTCTCCCGCAGATTTCGTCAATATTCTCGCCCCGTACGATCGGGGGGCGTTTACGCAGGCGGCACCGATTCAACAAGGGACAGTCCAGACAAACTTTTTCATCACTACCACACAGGGCAAGTTTGTGTTCCGCTATTATGCCAGGAGCAAAAGGAGACAGATCCATGACTGCTGAGGAGAGCAAACAGATCACGCTTGTGCGCGAGTATTTGGCCGCGCTGGCAAATGGCGAGACTGGAGAAGCGTTAGGGCGCTTTTTTACGCCGGATGCGCTACAGATCGAGTGGCCGGATCGCCTTAATCCCAAGGGTGGGCCGAGCGACCTGGCTACGATGATGAAACGTTCCGAACAAGGCAAACATTTGCTGGTAAAACAAACGTATCAGATCACATCCGAGGTTGTCAGCCAAGCTAAGGCGGCCGTCGAAGCAGAGTGGCGCGCAATGCTGGCTGTACCCCTTGGGTTCACTAGCGGCCGGCGCGGAAATGAAGGCGTATTTTGCCATGTTTTTCACGTTCAAACAGGGTCGCATCGCGCTACAGCGTAATTATGACTGTTTCGAACCGTGGTGATATTGGGCGAAGCATTGGGCATGGAACCGCGGGCGACCTCCGCTCGTTAGCCCCATGATCATAATAATAAAATCTCATTCGCGTAAAGGTGCCCAAAACTATGCCAGGTCAAACAATCAAGACGGCTGTTGTGCTGGCCGCAGGATTGGGAACAAAATTCTGGCCGTACAATGTGGTACGCCAAAAAGCCGCCTTTCCAATTGCCAACATTCCGGCGGTGCGGCGCACAGTAGACACGTTGACCACATTAGGAATCAATCGCATCATCGTCGTGGTCGGCCAGGGCGAGCCCAGCGTGCGGGCGGCCTTGCGTGGTTGCGCCGGCACGCCGATCTATGTCCGCCAGCCGCAACCACTGGGCACAGCCGAGGCCGTCTTACATGCTAGTGCCTATTTGGATGACGATTTTCTCGTCGTCGCCGGTGATGTCGTCACGGCTGAACAAAATTTGAGCGCGCTCCTGGCCAATTTTCACCAGGAACGGCCGCTTGCCGCCGCCCTGATCCAGCCGCTGGGCAAAGAATCAGCCCAGGATTGGCTCGGCGCCTTTCCCGAAGCAAGCGTCAAGGGAGCCCAGACGCAATTACGGGCCGTGGAAGGCCATACTCGTGGTGGCTGCCAACATCGCCTGGCTGGCGTCTATGCTTTTCGCACCGCAGCCCTAGATTATCTGCGCGACAACCCTGGCATCATGACGCAAGTGCCGGTCGGTGGTATGCCACCGCTGGAAGCCGAAATTGCGCAATCACTCCAAATGATGATCGACGAAAATCAGGCGGTGCTCGCCATCGAGACTGTTGGTTATCACATCGATCTGGACAAACCGTGGCACATCGACCAGGCCAACGAAACGATGATCAATGCCATGCACGCCAGCCTGACCGCCAACGTGATCCCCGCCAGCAGTCGCATTCACGCCGGCGCCGAAATAGAAGGCCATGTCGTGCTCGGCGAAAACTGCGAGATTGGCAACCGCGTGGTGATCAAAGGCGATTTGTGGCTCGGTGACAACAGCCGCGTCCTAAACGGCGCCATTCTCGAAGGCCCCACGGTGATCGGAAAAAATACGATTGTGCAGAATTATTGCCAGATCGGCAGCCACACGACCTTAGGCAACCGCAGCCATTATGGACATGGGGCAGAGTTTAGCGGCGTAGCGCTCGATACCGTCTATTGTTATCATTATATGGAGATCTGGGGCGTGGTGGGGCAAGCCGTAGACTTTGGCGCGGCTACCGTTTGTGGCAATCTGCGCTTTGACGATACCGAGACCGTCTGGCGCGTCAAAGGCCGTCCCGAGCGGCCAACCCACGCCGCCAATGCCGCCTATTTTGGTGATTTTTGCCGCACCGGCGTCAACGCCATCATCATGCCAGGGCGACGCATCGGCGTCTACAGCCTGGTGGGGCCGGGCGTCGTCCTCTACGACGACCTGCCTGATCGCCAGGTGCTCACCGTCAAGCAGGAATTAACGATGCGGCCGTGGGGGCCGGAGCGGTATGGGTGGTAGCGTTATAGCGTGGGAGAGTTGCCAGTGATTACTCATTACCGATTACTTATTACTTATTACTTATTACTTATTACTTGTTACTTATTTCTTATCGCCGCGCCACACCCCAAAGATGCAGAATAAGTAATAAGTAACAGCTAATTGTGAATTGTGAATGAGGACGCTATCCGATGAACCAACATTAATCATTACTAATCACCGGTAGCAGAGAGCGAAAAGAGCTTTGGTAGACTAAGTGATTGTTTAGATAGTCACCACCCCAACCGCCGAATAGGTGAATCCGGTCGTTGTAGCTAACAGCCGCCAGGTGACGCCATTCCCCGGGCAGTGGAGAGGCAAAATTACTCCAGAGATTGGCAAGTGGGTCAAAACGCTCCAGCGTGTCTAGCGGATGTGTCCAACCGCCGCCCAGGGCAAAGATAGCCAAACCATCGTAGACAACACTCAAGCCGCCGCGCGGCGTCGACAGAGGCGGCAAACGGCGCCATTCATTGGTGCTGATAGCATACACGTCGGCCAGATCCAGTTCGCGGCGACCGTCGTAGCCGCCAATCACGTAAATTTCGTCTTGGACCATCGCGGCGCCCAAAAAGGCACGCGCCGTTTCCATTCGGGTCACTACGTCCCAGACCAATGCCGGTGTGGTTTCAGACACCGCTTCCGCAGCCGTGGGCGGAAC
>JBBRVA010000436.1:0-6959 GCA_038247295.1 Caldilineales bacterium
TTACTACAACGGATTTAGATAGGAACGGATGGTTGGCTGTGTTGACAAAATCCGTTGTAGTAGGCTGAATAGTTACCAAAAAACAGACTTAGGGTTCTCGATGAGGAGGGATTCACCGCCACAGGTGGCCGTTGGTGCAAACCAAAGCGCAGGGCAGCGAGGCTGCGTTCAGTGCGGGGATTGCGCGGCTTCACGATTGGCCCAATTAGTTTAGCGCAACGAGTTCAGCATTGGCGCATCGAACGGTTGCTCGCCCCGTTGCAATGCTGCCATCCATGCGGCCACCTTGGGACCATTCTGGCGATTATAGCGCGTAGCGGAGAATGTTTTTAACCACGCCAGATGTAATTCAAAATCGGCGATTGCTTCGGCATTGCGGGCGAGTTGGGCGTAGACAATGCCACGACTCACCCGGCTATTGCGCGTCGCAGCAGATTTCTCTTCCATCCCAATCGCCTGGTCACAATAGGGCAAAGCGGTTTCTGGCGCTTGGTCCAATGCGTAGCCCCAGCAGAGCGCATCCAGCGGACGAAAATCATGCGGCGCGGCTTTTAGCGCCTGTTGAAAATCGGCGACCCACGCGCTGTCACCGGCACGCAGGTGGGCCAGCCCGCGATGATAGACGCCGCGAAAGCCCGCCGGTTCAACGGCAACCACTTGCTCAAAATCTTGCAGGGCCAGGGCCAGATCACCTGCGGCGCGGCGCTCATAATAAGCAATTCCCCGGTTTAGATACGGTTTGACCAAGTGCGGGCTTTGGGCGATGGTGGCGCCCAGATCAAGAATGGCGGCATCTAGAGTTTCTGTAATGGCTGACGCCCCTGCTTCCAACAGATAAGAACGGTCGAGGTAAGCCGTCCCTCGGTTGTAAAGCGCATTGACCCACTCCGGCTTGAGCGCGATCACCTGCGTGTAATAGTTGATGGCACGGGCATAACCGGCCGTTGTCTGCTCACGTTCCGCAATGCGCGCCAGGTAAAAGTAGATGGTGGCGCGGGTGTCATTGCCCGTTGGTTGCAGGGCAAGCGCGGCTTCAAATGCCTCTTGCTCCTCGGCGTAGAGGCGCGCACTCAGGTAAAGCTTGCCCAGGGTTAAGAGCGCCAAAGTACGGGCTTCATTGGGCACGGCGACTTTAATCGTAGAAGAAAGCTCATTCGGGGTGCTCACATCGATGGTGCGCTCGTCGCCATCGCCGCCGCGCGTGGCAAATTTTACCAACACGCGCCCACTGTCATATTCTCCCCAGATTACCAGCGCGGCGTCGGAGGCGGCCAACACGACATTGGCCGTGGCCGACGTCAAAATATCCTCCGGCCAGATCAGCACCGTTTTGCTGATCAACCCGGCCTGCGCCATTTCGGTCGCGATCGCTTCTTGAATGCGCGCGGCCACGTCGTAACGTTCATTGGTCAACACTGTTTTGAATTGGGAGACAACGATGCCATCCTCGGCGCGCAAAGCCAGCGGCGTGGGCGGCGGCATCGGCGATGGCGTGGGCACTTGCACCGTAATGGCCACGCGTGTGACATCGCCCATCAGTTCATTCAAACGTTCCCACGGGCGGCCCAGCAGCAGGCTACCGCCGATCAATACGATCAATAGGCCCGCCCACCAAGCTGAGCGCCAGTTACGTCCCAACCCGGTAGCCGCGGGCAACACGGTTGTGGGCGTCTCCATGCGGATCGGCTCCGACGCAGGTACCTTTTTTTCCACGGATGGCAAGGGATTGGGCTGGTGGATAATGAGTGGCGTTTCGTCTGCCGTAGGCATTAACGCAGGTACTGGCGGCGCGTCAATCATGGGTGGTGTCGCCAGCGCGGCAACCGGTGGCAGAACCAAGGCACCTTCCGGCGCAAAACCGGCGGCCAACAAAAACCCATCGCGCTCTTCCGGCGTTAGACGCAGGCACTCGGCGCAACGCAGCACATCCTCGCGCACACGCGGCCGCCCCACCGTGCCTTCCTTCCAGCGAAAGATTGTCTGGCGTTGGACGCCGATCTTGCGCGCCAATTCGGCATCGGTCACGCCAATCCGGCGCATATAGGTGGTTAGTAGTTCGGCAAAGGTAGGTAGACTCATGCAGTTGCAACACTCAAGCTGGACGACAAGATTGATCCGCTTCATTGTAGCATAGATGAAAGGGAATGGTTAATGGGCAATGGGCAATGGGCAATGGACAATGGACAATCGTCCACCGATAAATTGAATATGGCATAGGGAAAAATATTCAATTTATGCCTATGTAGATTATAATATTGCCCACTCTCCACACAACTACATATCTATCCTTACTTGACCTGTCTTCTATTTCATCATTCCGCCTTCAAATGGTTTTAAGGAGAACAAGAGATGCTGAAACATTCCCTTTCCCGCCGTGACTTTATGCGTGTGCTTGCAGCGACGGCAACCCCCGTATTGTTGGCCGCCTGTGCCGCCCCTGCCGCGGCGCCAGGTAGCGGTGCCAGTGGTGAAAGCCAACCAGCCGGTGAAGTAGTGGAGGTGCGCTTTGTAGCTATGGACTACGATAGCCGCATGCAGCCGGACACCCAAGAGTTGGTCGACGCGTTTAACAGCAGCCAGGGGGCAATCATGGCCACACTGGAGGTGGTTGGTTGGCCGGATGGGCGCAATCTACTGTTGACGCAGATCAGTGGTGGCCAGGCCCCAGATGTCTTTAACGGTTCGGGGCAGTGGTTGCTGGAGTTTAATGCAGCGGGTGAAACTGCGCCATTGGATGATCTGCTGGGCAGTGATTTCCTCGCCAATTTCCAGCCTTCGGGCATCGAAGCGATGACGGTCGAGGGCAAATTGTGTGGATTGCCCTATTTCTTAGACCCGCGTGGCCTCTACTATCGCACCGATCTTTTTACCGAGCAAGGGCTAAAGGCACCCGAAACCTGGGCGGATGTACGCGCCGCCGCCAAAGCCTTGAACAGTCCACCGACTATGTATGGGATTGGCATGGGGCCGGGTGACTATTGGTGGTATGCCTGGGTGGGCGCGTTTGGTGGCGGCAACAACCTAAGCCGCTGGACAGAAGATGGCCATTCGCGGATTGCCAGCGAAGAGGGCCTGGCTGCGGCCCAATATCTAGCGGACATTGTGCTGACCGATCAGAGCGCACAACCTTCGCCTTCTACAGCCAATCGTGATTCTGATCTACAACCGCTCTTCCTGGCCGGGCAAATGGCAATTTTAGAAACCGGTTCATGGATGCCGACCATTATCACGAACGACGCCCCAGATCTCCAGTTTGACCTAGCCCCGCTGCCGGTGGCCAGCGCGGATCTGAAACATGCCAACGCCTTCTGGCCCGACTGTGTGATGATGGCCAACCAATCCAAAAATAAAGAAGCCGCCGCCGAATTTCTCAAGGTGCAGTTCAACGCCGAGAATCGCCTCAAATTTGCCTTACAGCGCGGCGTTATCCCCGAACGGATTGACGTGGGCAAGGATCCTGGCTATTTGGACCCCAACGACCCGCTGACCAAATACAAAGAGTTCTTTGTCCAGGAGTTGGCCACCGCCCACAACGTCTTTGAGACGCCCTGGCCTGCTACCGGCAGCGAGGATGATAACGCCATCAACAATGCCATGGCTCAGATCTGGCTGGGCGAGAAATCCGTGGCGGATGCCATGACCGCGGCGGCCAAGGAGATTGACGAGCGCCACGGGCTGTAGTCGGTGCGTATAATAATGAATGGTGAATAACGATTAATTATTCACCATTCATTATTCATAATTGGCAAGCGACCAAGAAAGGCATTCATTGTGGCAACACAAGCAATCGAGGCCTCCGTCTCCACACAGGGCTGGTTGCGTGGCTGGCGGGCCGAGTGGGCAGAAAACAAGCTGGCCTACTGGCTGTTAATCCCCAGTATCCTGGGCTTTGTCCTCTTTTTGATCTACCCCATTGCCAGTATGTTTACTTCGGCTTTTTCCACGCTAGACACGATGGGGCGCATTACGCAAGTGGGCACGCTCAAAAACTTTGCCGATCTAGCCGGCGATGAGCAGTTGCCCATGATCATCCGCCAGACCGTCACCTTTGCCTTCGGCACTGTCTTAATGGAGGTGATCCTCGCCTTCCCGTTGGCTTTGATCCTCAATAGCTATTTCCCGGGCCGAGCTCTGGCCAAAGCGTTGATCCTGATTCCGTGGGCCATGCCCTATGCAGTTTCAGCGATTACCTGGAAGTGGATTTTCCACGGCCAGATGGGTTCGCTTAACTATTTCCTCATGCAAGTTGGCCTGATCAAGGAAAATATTGTCTGGTTAGGCAGCCCGACAACCGCCTTTGGCGCGGCTATGTTTGTCGAGGTCTGGTCATCGGTCGCCTTTATGACGGTCACCTTTCTGGCTGGCCTGCAGGGCATTCCGCCGCATATTTACGACGCCGCCAAAATGGATGGCGCCGGCGCCTGGCAAGAGTTCCGCGATATGACACTGCCGCAGTTGCGCACAGTCTTTATGATCGTCACCCTACTCTCGATCATCTGGGCGTTCCGCTCATTTGCCGTCATTTGGATCCTGACCAAAGGCGACCCGATCTATCGCACCGATATTGCCGTTACCTATCTCTACAAACTGGCCTTTGAGCGGCTCTATTTTGGCAGAGGTTTTGCCCTGGCCGTCTGTATTTTTGTCGTGCTTACCATCTTTAGCATCCTCTATACGCGTTTATTGGGCAGCCAGGAGGAAAAATGAGCACGAAAATGAGTGCCGGTGAGCCATCAATGATTGGCCTGCCGACGCGTACGATCAAATGGATAGGCATCTTTGGGCTGCTGTTGCCGATGATTTTTTTGAGCATTTTCCCCTTGCTCGTCATGCTCTCGACCTCTTTCAAAACCAGCCAGGAAGTCTATATCCCGCCGCCGACCTTTCTACCGCGCAACGCCACCACCCAGAATTATTTCGACATCTGGCAAGTTGTGCCACTGGGCACTTACTTTTGGAATAGCCTATTGATCGGGTTGGGATCTACCGTAGCTTCGCTTTTTTTGGCGATTCCCGCCGCCTATGCGTTGGCCCGCTATCGTTTTGTGGGCAAAAACCTCTACATTCTTTTTCTTTTGGGCATTCAGATGTTCCCGCCGATTGTGTTGATCCTGGGGCTTTTTCGTGTGGTGGCTGGCTTCAATCTGCTCGATAATCTTTTCACGATTGTCATCCTCAACGGCATCTTTAGCCTCTCTTTCAACACCTGGATGCTGATGGGCTACTTTGCCTCGATCCCGCCCGAGATTGAAGAAGCGGCCATGATGGATGGCAATTCACGCGTTGGTGCGATGATCCGGATGGTCATGCCGCTTTCGTGGCCGGGATTGGTGGCCGTGGGCATCTTTAGCTTTATGAACGGTTGGAATGAATTTACCTTGCCGCTGACCTTTTTGCGCAGCCAAGACAAGCTGCCGCTGACGATTGGTTTGTTCAAATTTGTTACGCGTTTCAAAGTCGAGTGGCATCAGCTAATGGCTGCCTCGCTGCTGGCGACCATTGTCGTAATTGTGCTTTTTATGATTGTGCAAGAGCAATTGACCAGAGGCATGGTCACGGTTAGCGAAAAATAGTAGAGACGCAACATCTTGCGTCTACACCCAGACGCAAGATGTTGCGTCTACACCCAGACGCAAGATGTTGCGTCTCTACCAAGTATTACAAAGGACGTTCAAGTATGGCACGCGTTGTCTGTCGCAATTTAATCAAGCGCTACGGCGATCAATTGGCCGTCAACAATGTAAATATAGAGGTAGCGGAAGGGGAATTTTTGGTGATTGTGGGGCCGTCCGGCTGCGGCAAGACCACCACGCTGCGCATGGTGGCTGGGCTGGAAAGTATCTCCGCTGGCGAAATTCTGATTGATGACCAGGTGGTGAACAACGTGGAGCCACGGCATCGCGATATTGCGATGGTTTTTCAGAACTATGCCCTCTACCCACACAAAAAAGTCTTTGATAACATTGCCTATCCGCTCCAGCTCCGCAACGTGGCCAAGCGCGAGATTGCCGAGCGCGTCCGCGAAACGGCGACCATGTTGGGCATCGAGCATTTGCTGGAACGCCGCATTCGCCAGCTTTCCGGTGGTGAACGCCAGCGCGTGGCCCTGGGTCGTGCGATTGTGCGCCAGGCTCGCCTCTTCCTAATGGATGAGCCACTGAGCAATCTGGACGCCCAGTTGCGGATCCAAATGCGCCGTGAGATTATTCGCCTACAACGCCAATTGCAGATCACCACCATCTATGTCACGCATGACCAAGTCGAGGCGATGACGATGGGCGACCGCATTGTGGTGATGCGCGGGGGGGTAGTGCAGCAGATCGGCCCGCCAGTTACACTCTATAATCAGCCCGTCAACCGCTTTGTGGCCCGCTTTATTGGCAGCCCGCCGATGAATTTGTTTGATGGCGTGTTGGAGCAGCAGAACGGCGAATTACAATTGCGCACTGGCTTTGCTAACTATACCTTGCCGCCGCGCATGGCCGCCGGTTTGTTGCGCAGCCAAGCCGCCTTGGGCGCACAGAAGGTGCTTTGCGGCATTCGGGCCGAGGATGTGGCCGTGGATGGAGCCGAAGCCGCCATGCGCAGTGCCCCGCAAGGCGTGATTGATCTCGTAGAACCGTTGGGGTCAGATGTGTTTGTGAGTATTGCGCTGGGAGCCGACATGCTCTTAGCCCGCGCTCACCCCGACCTACCGCTCCAAGAGACACAAAAGACGGCGGTGCTGCTCAACTTGAGCAAACTGCACCTCTTCGACGCCACCAGCGGTCATAATTTGATTGTGTAGAACTTACGCAGGCTGAGCGGGTGCCCCTTGGGCGCGAAGCCGGCTTCGCGCCCAAGGGCACCCGCTCAGCCTGCGTAAAACAGTCATTTTGTGTAAGTCCTATGTAAAAGTTGCGAGATGATCGGGAATGTGGCACAAGGGCGTGCTGCACGCCAGATTCATTAAGGCCAAA
>JBBRVA010000437.1:0-6927 GCA_038247295.1 Caldilineales bacterium
CCACGAACAGGGCATCCGCGATCGGGTTGAGATTACCTATGCCACACCGCTGTCGGGCGCGTTTACCAAGCCCATGGCGTCGAAACATCTCGGCGCGCTGCTCGAACACAAAAACATCAAAGTTGTGCCCGATTTTCTGATCGAGCACGTCGACCCCGACGCTAAAAAAATTGTCGCCTATGACGAACAGGAAATCGAGTACGACCTACTTGTCAGCGTGCCGCTCAACAAGGGCAGTGCGGTCATCGCTCGGTCAGATTTAGGCGATGAGTTGAACTTTGTGCCCGTGGATAAACACACGTTTCTTTCGCCCAAGTATGCTAACATTTTTGTGCTGGGTGACGCGGCCGCGGTGCCGGCTTCGAAAGCTGGTTCGGTAGCGCACTTTGCCGTTGATACCTTTGCCGAAAACTTTATGCGCTACATCGACGGGCTGGCGCTGGAGCCGCTTTTTGATGGTCATGCCAATTGTTTTATCGAATCCGGTTTTGGCAAGGGCTTGCTGATCGACTTCAACTATGAGACCGAGCCGTTGCCTGGTAAATATCCGTTGCCTGGTGTCGGTCCCTTCACTTTGCTCGCCGAGTCGGAAATGAACCATTGGGGCAAGATGATGTTCCGCTGGATGTATTGGCACATTCTGCTCAAGGGGCAGGAAATCCCGTTGCCGGCGCGCATGAGTATGGCCGGCAAGTGGCGCTAGGAGGCATATGATGCAACAGACTCTGATGGATTTGAATAGCAAGATCGATGCATTGACCACCCAAGTCGCCTATCTGACGGAGCAAACCCGCCTTGCCGAGCGCCAACGCCAGGAGCGCGCCGAGTTGATGCAAGACTTGATGCCAATTGCGAACGATGCTTACGGCCTGATCACAGCCCAACTCGAAGACGTACAGCAATATGTTGCGCCCGAGGATTTGCTGCGCTTGGTTAAACAGTTATTGCGCAATGGACCCATGTTGGAAAAACTGCTGGGTCAGCTAGAGAGCCTAGCTGATTTGGTCGAGAGCGTCGGGCCGCTGAGCAACGATGCCTTCGCCCAGGCGGTCACCACATTACAGGGCATGGAGCAGCGCGGCTACTTCACTTTTGCCAAAGGCGGCGCGCAGATCGCCGACACAATTGTCACTTCCTTTGGCGAGGAAGATGTCAAGCGCTTGGGGGATAACGTGGTGCTCATTCTCAACACGGTCAAAGATATGACCCAGCCTGAGATCATGGGTTTTGTGCGCAATTTCGTGGCCAATGTCGAGCTAGAGGTGGAGAAACCAGTTAACACGTCGTTGCCGGCCCTGCTAGGCCAGATGCGCGACCCCAACGTCCGTCGCGGTCTCGTCCTAACAATGCGCGCGTTACGCGTCATCGGCGCCCAGGCCGCTTGATGTAGGAAAATAGCAATATTTAGTTACCTAGCGACCCGACACTTTGGGCTGGGCCATTGAAATGGCCTGCTGACAAGTCCAGGAAGTGCCTGAGGGCACTAAAAATGAGTCGCTGCGGCGACTTCCTGGTTTCAGCCGCGGGTTTCAACCCGCCAGCGCCAAAGTGTCGGGTCGCTAGTTTAGTTACCAGTGATCAGTTGTGTACTGTTCTGGTAACGGAACCCTTACCTATGTAATCAAATTAATAATCCAAGCAAGGAGGCTTGATCCAATGACAACCCGTGTAATCGCCAACAAAACCGTTGCGGTCAATGAGGAAGGTTTCATGACCAATCCAGGGGAATGGACGCGTGAAATTGCGCTCGAACTGGCCAAAGAAGACGGCCTGCCGGAGTTAACCCCCGACCACTGGAAAGTGATCGATTTTTGCCGGCAAGATGGGCTTGCCAGTGGTAAAGCGCCCACCCTGCGCCGGATTACGAGCATGGCAGGCGTGACGACCAAAGAGATGTTCGCCCTCTTCCCCAAAGGCCCGGCCAAGAAGGTCGCGCACATCTCGGGGTTGGGCAAGCCGGAAGGGTGTGTTTGAAGGGCAAAAGGTGACAGGATGACAGGATGACAAGATGACAAGATGACAGGATGATTGAGCAGTAAGACAATCTTGTCATCCCTTCATCCCTTCATCCCTTCATCCCTTCATCCTGTCATCCCTTCATCCTGTCATCTCTTCATCCTCTATTTCAAGAATAATAAGGAGCAATTCCTATGAGCAATGAGACCCGCAAAGTCGCCTTTATCTGTTCCAAAGGCACACTAGATATGGCCTATCCCGCCTTGATTATGGGTTGGGCTGCGTTGGGCAATGGCATTGATGTCACTGTTTTCTTCACCTTTTGGGGCATGGACATGATCACCAAAAGCCGCGTCGATCACCTGGAGCTCGCCCCGGTCGGCAATACGAGCATGAAGATGACCATGATGGGACTGCACACCGGCAATCTGGGTATTCCCAACATTGTTGGCATGTTGCCAGGCATGACCGCCTTTGCCACTAAACTCATGAAAGACAAGATCGCGGCCCTAGAAGTGCCGCCGGTCGGCGAGTTCCTGCAAATGATGGCGGACGGAGGCGCCAAACTCTTCGCCTGTAAAATGTCCGTCGACATGATGGGATTAAAGCGCGAAGACTTCATCGAAGGCGTCCAAGATATTGTCACTGCCAGCGATTTTATGGACATGACCGAAGGCGCACAGATCATCTTTATTTAAGCGCCGCGCCTGGTCAGGCGCGGCGCCATCCCTGGCGGCGCTCCTGGTCCACTACAAAACACGATAGCCCGCCAATGCCTCGACGCTCTGGCGGAAGGCGGGATTGTTGTCTACCTGCTGGCGGAAGACAGTTTGTGTCAGGCTGAGCACGACGGCGTTGCCGGCGATGCCACCGTGCAGGGCGGCAATTTCGCCGAGAATGCTGCCGGCAGCTACGCGCACGGGGTTGCCACCGGCGTCGTGTAAACGTTCCCCATAACGGTAAACATAGAGTTCGCCGCTGAGGACCAGGTAGAGAAGAATACCGGCCTTCGTCCAGTAGTCGAGCGACTCGGCGCCGCCTTGTAATTCCAGCGCAATCTTGATCAGGCGCATCTGGTCCGCAAGGGCTTTTTCCAGCGTCCGAATTTCATCATTGGCCAGCCGCAGGCGGAGTACTTCATCATCATCCAAACAGTCAATTGGACTTTTACATGGCAAACGTTGGCGTTCCACAACCCGATCCGCCAGGCGGTTAAGCGTATGTTGCAGCCAGCCCAGCCCAGTAAACGAGGTGCCGCTCTCACGAAAACCATGCTCAAACATGCGCGTCGCCGCGCTAAGGTTTTCCTCACGCAGGGCGCGCACGCGTGCAATGGTCAGATCAGCAAGGGTAATCGTCGGGAAATAGCCAGCGAGCCGGGCAGACAGGGACGGGTCGCTGGCTGTGGGATCGCCATTAGTGGCGGTCAGGGCGCGGGTTAATTGTTCGGCATAGAGCATTCTGGCGGTGTAGGCTTCACCTAGCGTGCCCCAAAGCAATGCATTCTGATCGCCTTCCGCGATCAAGCGTGAGCGCTCTAAAATCGCCGCGGCGGGACAGCCCAATTTGTTCAACGCCAGCACATAGAAACCCCGCACGCGCGGTGCGCGGCGAAAAGCTTCAGCGCGGCATTGGCGATACAGGCGAATTTCGTTTTCTGGTGAACTCAGCAAACGAAAACGGTTGGAGATCTCGATCAATTCTTTGGTCGTCCAACCGGCCAGCCCTTGTTCGCCAGCAAAGGCCAATTGTTCCAACTTGGCAACCGTATCGGCGCGCGCCAATAAGATGCGGAAAGCATGATCGCGCAGCACTTCTTCTCGGCCTTGTTGATAAACTTGGTCGAGATCAGCGTTGCTCAGATCATCAAAGGTGCGGGCGACGGGCAATACGCTCATGGTTATTTTTACAGGTAGTCAAAGCCGGATTGATATCCTCACATCAGGTTATTACTGTTAAATTTATTTAACCGTAAAACCTTGGGCAGTGGAAGTGGACAAGGGGCTACATTTCTCAACAGATTTCGTAAAGTTTTGTACGTCATTTGTCGTGTCGGCTAGGCAGTATGGGCTATTGACGGCAGCAGTATTTTAGATAGTGTTAGAGCAACCACCATCATTTATGCAACCACTGCCTTGGGCGGATGTGCTGCATTTACCATGTTTCCAAGGAGTCTATGAAAACTGTCACACGTCCGCTATGGGATTTTCTGCTTGTGCTGAGCCTGCTCTGTGGCTTTGTTGGGTTAGCTTATGCCTCCGATTTGTATGATCGAATAAATGATTGGTTGCTGGAATATGAATATTGGCAACTAGATGAGTTCTTCTTAAGTAGCACAATAGCCATGCCGCTCTTAGCCTGGTACGCTTGGCGCCGCCAGCAAGAGGCGGTGCAGGAAACCTATCTTCACCGGCAAAGCGAAATGGCCTTACGCGAAGCACACAATGCTTTAGAGCAGCGCGTGGCGGCGCGCACGCAGGAATTGAACCGAATGAATTTTACCTTGCAGGCCGAGGTGGCAGCGCGCCAACGGGTGCAGGAGCAGTTATCGCACGATACATTGCACGATGCCTTGACGGGGCTACCCAATCGCGTCCTCTTCCTGGATCGGTTACGCCATGCCATCGAATTTGCCAAACGCAATGAAGGGTATCACTTCGCCACGCTCTTTCTCGATATTGATCACTTCAAGGTGGTCAACGACAGTTTCGGGCATGAGATCGGTAACCAGTTGCTGATTGGGATGGCGCAACGGCTGCGCCTGGGTCTGCGCAGCGGCGACACCGTAGCCCGCTTGAGCGGCGATGAGTTTGTTATATTGCTCGAAGACACGAAAGACGGCCTGGATGCCACCATGACCGCCCATCGCATCCAGGCCGAACTGAAACAGCCGTTTAGCCTAAGCGGATATCATATCTTTGCCTCGGCCAGCATCGGCATCGTCGCTGCCGACCAAGCCTATGACCAGCCCGAGGATGTCTTGCGCGATGCCGACCTTGCCATGTACAAGGCTAAGGTCCACGGCAAAGCCCGCTACGAAGTGTTCAAGCTTACCATGCGCGAGCAAGCGCAGACCCGGATTGAGTTGGAGAACGACCTGCGTTATGCGCTGGAACGGCAGGAATTGAAGTTGGAGTATCAACCCATCGTCGCGCTGCCATCCGAGCAGATCACAGGCTTTGAGGCATTGCTGCGCTGGCATCATCCTCAGCGCGGCCTCATCGCCCCGCTGGAGTTCATCCCGATTGCCGAAGAAACGGGCTTGATTGTGCCCATCGGCGAATGGGTGCTGCGCAAAGCTTGTCTCCAGTTGCAGACGTGGCAGACGCGCTTCCCACAGTCCCCACCTGTGACGATGAGCGTCAACGTCTCGGGTACACAGTTTGCCAAGTCAAACTTCGTTGATCTGGTGAAGAACATCCTGCGCGAGGTCGGTCTGGACCCGACCACGCTCCAGTTCGAATTCACCGAGAGTGTATGGCTCAACAGCAGCCCCGAAGTGGTTGCGATGTTCAAACAATTGAGCGACATGGGCATTCAATTGCAAATGGACGATTTTGGGACCGGATATTCCTCACTCGCCTACTTACAGCATTTCCCGATCCGGATGCTCAAAATTGATCGCACGTTCTTGAATAAAATGGATGGCGACGACAAGAACAAGAAAATCTTACACGCCATGATTGCGATGGCCCACGATCTCGGCATAGAGACCCTGGCAGAAGGCGTCGAGACGATCGAACAGCTCAATCATCTCAAGCGCCTAAACTGCAATTATGGCCAAGGCTACTTAATGAGTCGACCAGTCGACCCAGCCGCGATCGAAAAACTATTAAACGCCCAGCGCTTAAAACACGCTCGCCTTGGCCAGCAAAAATATAGCCAACGGAGGCGTCAAAAAGCGAACACCTCAGTGCAAGTAG
Source organism: Caldilineales bacterium (assembly GCA_038247295.1). GTDB lineage: Bacteria > Chloroflexota > Anaerolineae > Caldilineales > Caldilineaceae > JAPLGZ01. The sequence continues at coordinate 5,880 of JBBRVA010000437.1, forward strand.
CAGAAGCAAGTGCCTAAACGGATCATGCCAAACCTAGACGTTGTGCGTATACACAACCCTTCCTTGATTTTGCCGCGATAAAGTTTTCGCGCCCAGAAAGACGAAGTGAGGCAACCCAATAATCGAGCCACCGCTACCCCTTAAATCGTGTTCAGCTTTAGGGGACAAGTACAATAACGCGGATGACTTTCAGCCGCCCAGTGCCTTCGGTCATTGACCTTATATCTACGAAAGCGCGTGAAGATCAGTTAACGGGATCATAAAAATCATGGTAGCTTAAAGACGGACAAGGCGTGGCTTTTATTCCGCCTGCGGCACCCGACGTAAGAGGATGAACCCAATCACGCCGGCGAGGAGTGAGGCGAGGAGAATCGCCAGTTTGGCCGTTGCCAGCGTATCGGGATTGGCAAACGCCAACGAGGCAATGAAAAGCGACATCGTGAAACCCATGCCGGCGAGGACGCCGACGCCCAGCATATGCTGCCAGTTGACGCCCTGCGGCAGTTCGGCGACACCGCTGCGCACCGCCAGCCAGGCCGCCCCGACGATGCCAATCGGTTTACCCAAGGTAAGGGCGAGCACAATCCCCAGCAGGACAGGTAGTGATTCACGCCCCACGCTCGACGCCGAAAGCGCAACCCCGGCGTTGGCAAAGGCAAAAATCGGCATGATCGCAAAGGCAACCCATGTGTGCAGGGCATGTTCCATTTTTTGCAACGGGGCCTGCACCTGTTCGCACGCCTCCTCCAATTCGAGCACCGCACTCTGTTGCACTTCCGCCTGCCGTTTTGGATCTTCACCCTGGCTCGCCTCAAAATGGCGCAGAATGCCGTGGGCGCGTGCTAGAAAAGTGGGCGCATTTATCTGCCGCCGGGCGGGAATGGTGAGGGCAACTAAGACACCGGCAATGGTGGCGTGGACACCGGAATGCAGAAACGCCAACCAGACCAGTACGCCCAGGCTGCCATAGATGATCGGGCTGCGCAGCCCAAAGACGTTGGCCAACGCCAGGAGCACCAGCACACCCAGCCCAACACCCAGCCAGGCC
>JBBRVA010000438.1:0-6913 GCA_038247295.1 Caldilineales bacterium
ATTCTAGCGACCCGACACTTTGCTGCAGCAGGGTTGAAACCAGCGGCTGAAAGTAGCAAGTCGCCTCAGCGACACGTTTTTAGTGCCTGCACCGCTGGGTGCAGACCCTCAGTAATTTAGTCGCTGAGGCGACTTCCTGGCTTTCAGCCGCGGGTTTCAACCCTGCGGCAAAGTGTCGGGTCGCTAGATCCCATTCACATAACGCTTCCACATAGGCTGCCGACCCGTCGCGCAGCCAGCCGTCTAGTTGAGCCGGTTCCTTCAACTGCTGACCCCGCTGGCGCGGCACGGCGACAAACTGGCAAGCTAATTCGGGTAGCGCTGTCATGTCGCCCCATAATTTCTCAAATTGTGCCACCGGAAAAACATCTTCCTGACCCTTGCCCCAGCGCTTCTTCACATCTTTTAGTGTCACATAGGTGGGCATGCGCGCTGCCAGTGTGCGCACTGCATTCGCCACTTTGTCGCTGTCATTCAGATCGTTTCTGCTCAAGCCAAAAACACCCAACAAGCGGTCGATGTCAAGCCAGTAGGTGGCCGAGTTGTAGTAGGTCAAGTCAAATTCGATCTCTTCGCGCGGCAGGGCCATGCCCTCGATCAAGCGCAGATGACCGTCCACCCGCACCAGACCACCGCCGCGATCTTCGATGCGGCGCGTGATCACTTCGGTGGTCATCGCCGCGCCCTGGTGCATGTGCAAGCCGAGCAACACGGGGTCTACATCTGCACCTAAGGTATCGATGTTATGCACCATCAAATAGCGCAACCCCGGTCGTTCGGCTAATAGCTGCGCCAATACGCCGTTGCGCAACAGATTCGGTACTTCGTACCAATGGCCCAAGGGATGCAAACATTGCATCGGCAGGTTGTCGGTGTAATCGTTACCTTCGCCGGTCTGCTGCGCCCAACCGATCAGCGCCGTGTGCAAACTATCTTGCACTTTTTGCGCCTGTTCATCTAACAATTGTTGCGGCATCTCTTCCCAGGCAAAGCGCAAATCACGCGTCATCGGCACCATACGCAGACCGACGCTGCGGCCTTGCGAAAGCAGCAGTGGTCCCGTGTAGCCATACTGCCCCTCACGCGCCAGAAAGGCCGCAATCGGCGCATGGGTCAGATAACTGGTGGTGATCACATGCGGCAGTGACGTGCCACAGCGCTGATGGATGCGGCGGCTTTTGGCCAGATGGATCTCGATAAAGGTGCGATGTTTGCCGTTCATTCGGCAAAATGGATTGAGCGCCTTGACCACGCCGGCGCCTTGCGTCCAACGACTGCCCGCGCCACCGGCCAGCGAAATCACAGCCACTTGGCCCGCCGCCAAAGCCCCCATGCCCAAGGCATGAAATTCTGTTTTCAGCGGATCGGGTAGGGCGGTGGCATCGAAAACATCGCCTGGACGCACATCTTCGATCTTGCTGCTCACGGGCAAGCGGTTTTGGGCTAGCCCAATCCGCCCACCGCGCAGATCACCGCGGATCTGCTCGTGCTGGATGCGGTCAAAGCCGTTAGCCTCCAACAACGTTTCCAAGTTTTGCGCCCCGTTGCCACCCGCCTCGGTCTGCGGCAACATATGATCAAAAAGAGTCTGCACCATGCCGGCCAAGGCTGGATCGGTACGGCAGGCCGCGCTGAAGCGATCCAACTCGGCACGGCGGAAGGCAGATAGGTGGCGCTGTTCGTAGCGTAGCAGGCGTGGCACTGTCATTGGGTAGTACCCGGGCGGCATCAGCGCGCTATCGCCAGCGAGCAACTCGGCAAAAGTGCCGCGTTCGTTGATCGCAAAATCGTAGACGACGGGTTCCATGGCAAAAGGGACCGCCGTTTCCAACCGGCGCTTGGTTGCGCGCATAATTGTTTGCAGACGGGCTTGCGCCTCCTGTTTGATGGCGGGGTCAAAGATAAAGCCCATGCCACCGCCGGCCATCCCGCCCAACATCCAGAAGCCCCAAAACTGCGTCCCAAACTCCGCTTGCACCTGCTCGATCAAACTTTCGGTATAAAAATTGCTGGCCCATGGAATAATCGTCTGGATCGGGCCGTTAAAATTGCGGTGGGTGGCTGCGCCAATCGCCGCAATATCACCCCGTCGCAGTAGCAGCAAAATCTCATCAATAATCTGGATCGCTTCCTGACGACCTTGCCATTCTGCCTCGGAGCGCAGCAAATACTTCTCGGTCACCATTTCCAACACGGGACCCACATCCTGCGCCATACCACCGTGGACGAGGACCAGGCTGGCTTGCAACGCCCGACGTGTCGCGGCCGAGGCGTCGTCTAGATTCAAGATCCGGTGATTGGGCAACAATCGACCGCGGCTGATGCCAAACTCTGGATCCTCAACGGCGGCCTCGACGCCTTGAATCACCTTAATCCCCGGCCAGACACCGCCCGAATCTTGCCAACCGCCACCGGAACCGCCAATCCATTCGCCCAAGATGGCACGTGCCGCTACCACACGGCGCTCATCTTCGGTCAAGGGGCCGGTTAGAGAACGGGTTTGACCGGTGGCGCGCATACAAACGGCGATCAACGAGGCCAGCAAATTGGTGGAAACGGCCAGGCGTGAACCCTTGGGAATGCCATTGACGTGACTCACCAATTCGATGCCATAGCCGGGCTTGATCAGCCGCGCGAGTAGATCAGCTAGCGACTGTTCCGCGCCTTCAATCCCCGGTGGCACGATCCCGGCCGCGATCAGCGCGGCCTTGAGTAAACCGAGATAATCTTTGGCAAAATCGAAGACCTCGGCCAGGTTGCTGATTTCGGCGCTTGCGCCCAAATCTACGCTCACCAAACGCAAAATCGGTTGATCAATTATGCGGAAGTAGGTTTCGATCGGCGGCTTAGGCGCCCGTTGTCCGTTTTCTTCGCGCACACTCAGATCAATCGAAACATTGAGCACGCGCGCGCCTTCGGGAAAATCCATGCCAAGGAAGAAAATATCGCTCCAGCCACTATGCGTCAAGTCCATACGCACCGGTGTGGCCTCGCGCAAAATAGGAAAGAGCGCGCCTTGCATGGCGTTACCCGCGCTGGCCCGGTCGTAGAGTCGTGGATCAACGCGCAACGGGTGGTCGGCAGGGTGCCCGGTGCGAAACATCCACTGGTTGCCGCGCACGGAACGGACGCTGTGACGCACTTGGTTGGCCAGGGTCTGAAAGGCCAGACTGTGATAGGCGTTGGCCAGTGCGCTGGCCACGCCGTCACTGGGGCCATCATCACCGGTTGGCGTCGCTAGAAAGATTTCGATTGCCTCTTCAAAGCGTCGCTTGAGTAAATTCGCATAGCCATTGAAAGGGATATGATTTGGCTGCGCCGCGCCTGGTTTTTCCGGTAGATGAAAACGATAGATGGCATAGAGAAAGAAAAGGGCGCGTACTTGTTCGTAGAGATTATCGCGCGTGCGGCGAAAGTGGTCTAAGGCGGCACATTCCGCCAATAATTGATCACGCGATGCGCTACGGCAAAAGGCATCAAGCGAACGGTTGCGGATGGCCGGGTCGGTCGCGGTGATAATTTTGATCAGTTCACTCATGGATTGCAATCCTTATGGGTTGCGTTGTCAGTAGATAGGGAGACAGGTAGACAAGTGGTGCCTGCTTGTCTACCTGTCTCCCTGTCTCCCTATCTACCATTTGTATTCAATTGACGCTGCGCCAACAATTCGAGCAAGCGCGCCAGTACCTCGTCGCGTTCTTGGCCGTTGAGCGCCAACGCCAATTGCGCGGTGAGCAACCCATACTTGACACCGACATCATAGCGCGATTCCTGTTGTTCCAACGCTAGATATTGTTCGCGCTTGGCAAGTTCAGCCAGCGCGGTTGCCAATGTCACGCCAGCCGGCGGTGTGGCTCCCGGCGTGCTTTGCAGATCAGACCGCTGTTTGTCCAGAATGTCGCCTAAAATATCCATCACGGTAGGTGTGAGCACATGCATGCCAAAGAAGCAGAGATAGTGACCGGCGCGCAGACCAGAGACGATCAGCCGTTGTTCGGCTTCGGTGGGCGTGGGCTTCTCGATAACGGCTTCGATCTGGTAAAGATTAGGCCGGCCAGGCAGACGTCGCCCGCCAATCGTGCCATAATAGGGAAGCAGGCTTTCACGCGTCGCTTGCACAGCAGAAACCGTGCACGCCTCGGCCTCGGCCACTTCCACCAACTGTTGGGCGCAGCCGCGCTCGCTGCGGTTGACATACAAGTGATCGCCGACTAGATGTAAAAAAGGTGCATGTCCGACAAAATCTTTGGCGCAGTAGACGGCATGGCCGTGACCCAGCGCTTGTGTCTGTTGCACAAAGTGGAGCCGGCGCGCCTGATCACCCGCTACCTCGGCATAACGTTGTTCGTCGCCAGGACAAACGACCAGGCAAATCTCATCAATGCCGGCGCGCATCACCTCTTCTAGGATGATCCGCAGCACCGACTTTTCGACGCCGTCGCGGTCGATCAAGGTTTGCAAGGGTAGGGTGCGCTGCTTACGGCCAGCGGCAGTAATCACAGCTTTGGTTACTTTCACGCAGTTTCTCCGATTCTAATACGGCGGCAGTTGAATGGCTGGGAGCAAAGTGACGGAATTAGCTTTGTTGGCTATCTAACCGGCTCCAGCGCTCGACCTGTCATTTCGTCTTGGGTCATGAACGGCATTGTCTCAACCTGAATGGTCATATTTCCGGGCGGTACACTAAAGAAGTGGCGTTCAATTCCGATGATCTCGCCCGCGCGATTTTTAATTAGCATCAGTTCATCATCATCATCCACAGGTGACAGATAATCCATCTCTTCTGGGTTGCCGAACCAAATAATGAGTGAGTTGACCGACGGGTCAAAACTGATTTTTACCTTTTCCATATAGTTCTATTCTTCCCTAAACGCGTAACGATTCAGTATTGCCGTCAATGCTCAACGCCTGGCCGGAAATTTTACTTCCGGCGGGTGAGCAAAGAAAGAGCACCAAGTTGGCAATATCTTGCGCTTGGATAAAAGTATGTAGCGAATTTTGGCGTTGATACGCCGCCCGCATCGCCTCGAACGATTCGCCACGGGCCTGCGCGCGCGCGCTGATCACACCGTCGATGCGGGGGCCTTCGACGGGACCAGGGCAGATCGCGTTGACGCGAATGCCAAAGTCGCCCAATTCCATCGCCAAGCTCTTGGTCAAACCGATCACCGCCCATTTGGACGCTGCATACGGCGTGCGTAAGGGGTAGCCAAACAAGCCAGCCGCCGAGGAAAGGTTGATGATCGCACCGCCGCCCGCGCTTTTGATCAACGGCACGGCGCGCCTTGCACAATAAAATTGGCTATTAATATTCACCGCCATCGTCCGATCCCACTCGGCGGGGTCGAGTGTTTCCACGGGGCCGGTAGGGCCGGCGATCCCGGCGTTGTTGACCAGAACATCTAGCCCGCCCAGGTGTGCTACGGCTGCATCGAAAAGCGGATCCACCTGGCGCGGATCGGCGACATCGGCTTGCGTGACCCCAATCCTAGGCAACGCCTTCTGACATTCTGCCAACCGCTCGGCGGCAAGATCGCAGATATGCACGTGGGCACCATTCGTCAGCAGCGTCTCGGCAATGGCCCGCCCAATCCCAGACCCTGCTGCCGTGACGAGGACGCGCAGCCCATCACAAGTAAGTTTCATAAGCTAGCCTAGCCTCTCTTGATTGTCGGTGTTGTTTGTCATCGCTTGCTTGCGTATTATACGCCCAACCAGGCTGAACGAAAAAACAAGGTGTAAGGAAGGGTAGTTGTTACTCCCATTACCCTGGGTGCAGTTATGAAGCGATGCCCAAGCCGCGTGCTTGGTGATTTCGTCAACTAGCGCGCTGGCGGATGCTGCGGGCGACGTGCCTGCTGAAGAACGAAGTCGGCATGGAGACCATTGCGGAATTGCTCGGCTATGAGTCGGAAGCAGCCTTGCGCAAGGCGTTCAAGCGCGAGATCGGGATGCCCCCGGCGCAGTATCGCAGGTTTGGCTAAAGGCCGCATAGCGATCAGCTGGAAGCGTTGGTTGAACTGGCGCAGAGCAAGGTAGGATATTGAGTCTTATTTCCCAAGCGTTGAAACGCTTGTCTGATACCGGAAACATGCTGAAGCAGGTTGACATCGCCAGCGCGCTATGAGTGTATTTGGCGTGCTTGAAGCCTAGGATGACCAAACTCCTTTATCGCTTGCGCGTCTGTTTTGTATGGTTGCCAAGGCGAGTAAGGCGTTCTCCTCTGGAAAGTTCGTGGGTGTGCATAGGTAACAAGGGTTGACCAACAATTCGGTGGCTGCTGGCAGTGGTTAGACTTAATACTGGACAAGAGAAAAATCTTGCGCTAAATGTAAACAATTCTTGATCTTTTTGTTAAGGTTTCTATTTGTTGTTGACTTTTCTAGTACCGAATGCTACTATCATGATGGTGGCGTCAGTTGTCATTATAACTCATCGTTATCAGTTCCTCCGCTTAAACTTGAATTCTGCGTCAAACAAAAAGCTTTGTGTAGGAAGATTGAGCACACTGGAAATTAAGTTTTTCGGTGTGTTAAGCCAGTTTACCGCCAGAAGTCCATAAAATATGGGATTCGCGGTTGATCGGCGAGTTGTTACTCCTTTTTCCCTGCTTTTTCAGCCCCATGGGGCTGAAAAAGCAGGATCATCGGTCGGTTGGCAAGTTAGAGAAACATGGAGCTCCAGGAAAGCCAGTAGAGCTGCTCAAAAGAAAGGACGGTAGCCGTACAGACAACGTAGCCTCGAAGTTGGATCGCCATTCTTTATTTATTTATTTATTTTATGGATTAATTTTTTGGAGGAGAGATGTTTCAAAACAAATTCTATTCCCTGATCGTACTGTTCACGATCGCGCTCGTCTTCGCAGCGTGTGCTACCGCCGCTCCAACGACCCCCTCGGCTCCGCCAGCTACCG
>JBBRVA010000439.1:0-6913 GCA_038247295.1 Caldilineales bacterium
CTAGCGGTGGGCAGCCAGCGCCCGCGTTGTCACCGTATGTAGGCACACGCCAGGGTTCGACCTCGATCAGCTTCCCGTCTGCAAATTGCAGACGGAGTCCGCTGCGATAGAGATCCAGTTTGAGTTCACCCGTCTGCCCTGCTAGCACCGAAGTGGCCAGTCGATCTTCTAATACTGGCGCGATGTAGCGGATAAAGGCGACCAGATCGGGGATGCGGATATACCAAGCATAAGGCGGCTCGAAGCGCGGAGCAAGCGTCTCGCCCAGCACTGTATAGATCAGATGGTGGCGCCCCAAGTCAAAGCTGATCGCGCTCAACGGCGGCGCTTCGGTTTGCATGGTGGGCAACGCCATCCCAAGATCACGCAAGGCGCGTAAAAGCGCGGGCAGCGCGGCTTGCAGGTTGATCTGAGGGTAGAATGCCATATGACGGATGTGCAACTCGCCACCGCCGCGCCGTGCGGCCACGGCTAAATAACCACAGATCTTGCCCGCGTTGTCCACGATCATTTGCAAGCGCGTGCCCATGCTCACCGTTCTGATATCTCGTTCACACACCGCCGGATTTTCCCAATATGCCACCATAAAGCGCCAGAATTCTTCGGACCCTTCATACCAGACCAAACTCTTGGCGCGTCCCTGATCGTAAAGCGCCATCAGGTGCGGAATGTCGTCCAGCGTGGCTGGTCGCAAACTGTAGGGCTCCGGATCGTCGCCTTTTTTGTGCGGAATTGACGAAAGATAGGTGATGCGCCGGCCCCCTAAATCTAACACATATTCGTAGCCAAACTGGCGATAGAAATAGGGGATGCCCGTAATTGTCTGCAATAGATGACCTTCGGCGGCACTGCGTGCGTGGACCATCTCAAAAACGGCGCGCACCAATCCCCGGTTGCGATAATCGGCATTGGCGGCGACATATTCCGGCCGCCCGATCGCAAGCGGCAGACCGGCATAACTCCATTGATGCCGCCAAAGGGCCGTGCAGGCCACCAATGGACTGTCTGGTTTGCTTGTATCTTCCACCACGGCAAAATCACCAGGCCCCATATGGGGATAGCCGGGCGCCATCATCAAGTGGGCCTGGTCGATCATGCGCACATTCGGTGGTTCATCGGCGCTGTCGCGGAAGACCGTCCCCACCAAGTGGGCAAGTTTTTCCACATCGGCGGCGGTCGACCAACGGCGGATCAGGCCGTTGCCCAGATCACCGCGGAAGTTTGGGCTGGCCATTGTGTCTGTCATAGATTTATCCTGTCTAGATCGCTGCTTTGCGGTTCTCGTTTTGTGTCTTGTATGGGATTGATATGCGATAATAGTGCCAACAAGTAGTATATCAAAGAAGGCCAGCGAGCCGTAAACCGAGTTTGTGTCTGCCATCAACCATTTTGCACTTGTGAAATCTTTTCTGTACACCGATTTTTCAAATCGGTATCCGCCGATTTAAAAAAATCGGTGTACAGTGCCCCGGTTGACGGACCCGAGAGAATTGCGAGAGGAACCAGCGTGACCCAGCATCGACCGCAACAGGTAACCATTGATGCAAATGCGATGGGGCATCTAATTGAATTTTGCCATGCCAATCAACTAATGCAGTTTTTTCTGGTTGCTGATCGCAACACCTATGCGGCGCAAGGTGAACGGGTGGCCGCTGCGCTGCGTGCCCAAAACTTTGACTTGAAAGAAGTCATTTTTACCGCTGCGGACGTAGTGGCCGATGCGCATCACATTTTGCGCGTCTTGATCGAAAGTGATCGCGCCAATCGCACCTTTATTGCTGTCGGCTCGGGCACGATCACCGATATTACCCGTTTTGTCAGCCATCGCACCGGGCGCAGTTTTATCTCCGTACCGACGGCGCCTTCCGTGGACGGTTTTGCCTCGATTGGCGCGCCGCTGATCATTGATGGCGTCAAAACCACGGTGATTTCGCAGGCCCCGCAGGCGATCTTTGCCGACATCAACACGCTGGTGACTGCGCCAGTCGCCATGATTGCGGCCGGCTTTGGCGATATGTTGGGCAAGATCACCTCGATTGCCGACTGGCGCTTGGGCCATCTGCTGTGGGACGAACCGTATGATGAAGCGATCGCGCAACGCACCCTGGCGGCGGCGCAGCTTTGTGTCGATCACGCGGCAGCGATTGGCGCGCATACGCCGGATGGCATGCGGCTGCTGATGGAAGCGCTGATCGAATCCGGCTACTGCATGCTAGATTTTGGTAGCTCGCGCCCGGCCTCAGGCACCGAGCATCACTATTCGCACGTTTGGGAAATGACACTCCTGCGCAACGGGCGACCGGCCATCTTGCACGGGGCCAAGGTCGGTGTGGCCACGGTGTTGGTGGCCGCGCTCTACGAACAGATCGGACGTCTAGCGCGAACAGAAGTGGCGGATCGGCTAGAAAACGCCAGCCTGCCGGATCGCACACAGGAAACCGCCCAGATTCGCGCCGCGTATGGCGAGTTGGCTGAACAGATCGAGCGCGAGCAAGCGCCTTTTCTCGCGCTGGACGCCTTCCGCTTTGATGCTTTGAAAACGCAGATTCTGAACCACTGGCCCACTATTCAGGCGCTTGCGGCGCAAGTGCCGCCGGCGCAGACGATCGCCGCCTTGTTGCAGCAAGTGGGCGGACCCGTTGTTGTGCAAGGCTTGGGGTTGGCTGCCACCGACCAGACCTTCGTCGAACAGAACGCGCACTATCTGCGCAATCGCTTCACAGTGCGCAAACTAGCGCGTGTGTTGGGCATGGCATAAGATTTTAGTCGCGTTGCGCAGATGCCTTGGAAAACAGTCACACGGAGAGCAATTAGGCAATTCCTAAAAAATAATGATCCACGAAGCGACATGAAGAAAAACCTGTCATTCGTGCCGCTTCGTGGATCATTTAAATTTTAAAGCGGCCATAAGCCTATTTATCCTGGTTTTTTCTCTGTGCACTCTGCGTCTTCTCTGTGATCTCTGTGTAACTGCTTTTGTTGTGCAAGACTTTTAATCTGCCGTCCTCACGCGCGTGGGCGTCATCCGAATCGCCATTGAATAGGACTGCGCCATACTCTCCGGCGTCATGCCGATCATCTTGATGCCTTCGTCATATTTCTGAAGATAGGCGGCCAACTCTTCCGCCGGCGCTGGCTGCGGATCAAGCTGCGCTTCTCCACTGAAAACAACCACGTTGCCCCCATCTGGATCGGTGTGGAAATTGAGCGCAATTTTGGGGTTGTTTTGAATATTGCGTACTTTCAGTGCGCTGGGCTGGCTGAAGATTAGAAACGCGTCTGCATACCACAAAAACCAGACCGGCGTCGGCTGCGGTTGGCCATCGGCACGGACGGTAGTCAACCAGATAATCTGCTCGTCGTGCAAGCGTTGCGCTACGGTTTCGTTGATTTCGATTGGCATGGGGTTGCTCCTTGGTAAATAGGTAGACAGGGAAACAGGTAGACAAGTAGATAGGTAGGTAGATAGGGAAACACAACTTGTCTACCTGTTTCCCTGTCTACCTATCACTACTTATCCACAAAACTTCGTCGCCGTCTCGAGTAAAATTTCCGCACACCAGGTCACGCTGTTCAAATCCACCCACTCGGTCACCGCGTGGGCGCCGGCGCCACTGGGGCCAAAGGCGAGGCAAGGAATGCCGGCGGCGGCGAGAATGGCTGTATCCATCCAAAAGGGTGCGCCAACGGTTTGTGGGGTTTGCCCTAAGCGTTGGCTTGCTGTCTGCTGTAAAAGTTGAAAAATTGGCTCGGCAGTCACGATTTCAAAGCTGTCACGCACAAAAGTCGTCTGCACCGACGCATTGAATGTGCTATCCTGGGCGGCGATCCGATCCAATACCGCCTGGATCTGAGTATGGACCAGGGTTGGCGTTTCGCCAGGGGCTGTGCGTCGTTCTACATCGAGCAGACAAGCATCGGGGTAGCTGGACAATTCTTGCCCACCGCGAATCAACGAGGCATGCAGCGATCCGCTCTTGAGCAGGGGGTGGGTAGGGTTTTGGCGCAGGGATTGATCGAGCTTTTCTAATTCAACCAACACATGGCCCATCTTGGCAATCGCATCCACACCCAAGTCTGGCCGTGATCCATGCGCCGCGATGCCGCGCGTTGCCACTTGCAGCCAGACAAACCCCTTGTGGGCGATACACAGTTGCAGCTCGGTCGGCTCGGTCACAATCGCTGCATCGGCATGCCAGCGTTTGACAATCGCTTCGGTGCCGATGCTGGCATACTCCTCGTCGCAGACCGCCGTGACGATCAGGTCGCCGCGCAACCGGCGCGTCTTTGCCTGTGCTGCCGCGATCATGGCGATGGCCAGGCCACTTTTCATATCATAGGCACCGCGGCCGTAGAGGCGATTGCCGCGAATCACTGGTGTGTGCGGATTTTCCATCCCTGCTACGCCCACGGTGTCCATGTGGGCATTGAGCAGCAACGAACGCCCGCCACCCGAGCCACGCAGCACCCCAATCACATTTGGGCGCCCAGGGGCAACTTCTTCGACTTCCACTTCCAGGCCCGCGCGTGCCAACCAATCGGCGACGTAACTGGCGACTGCAGCTTCACCGGCGGCCCCGGGCACCAGATCTGGGTTGACAGAATCGATCGCAACCAGATCACTGAGCAACATAGCAACAGAATTGCTATCCAAATTGTTCTCCCAAGCCATAGACCTATTCCTTGCCCGCCGTTAGGCAGCTTCGTTTGTGTTGCCGTGAATCTATTCGCCAGATCGTAATTCAACCGCCGCCGCTGCCTGCGTATTGACCCGCAATTGAAAAATGTCTGGTCGCGCATAGTGGCCGACTACATCTAAGTCGAATTTGCCGCGCACAATCTCGTCCAGATCTAAATCCGCCGTCAGAATGATGGGGCCGTCAAAGTGGGGGCCAGCCAGCACATCTCCAAACGGGCTGATAATACAACTGCCCCCGCGGATCAACACGGTGGCTGGATCATTGCCTTGGAGCGGCGCGTAGTCCGACGGGTAATCACTGCGGCGTGCAAATTGGCAACTAGAAAGCACAAAACAGCGTCCTTCGCTGGCAATATGGCGCATGGTGGGCAGCCAGGTTTCGCGGTCATCCACCGTCGGTGCGCAATAGAGTTGGACACCCTGAGCATACATCGTCATCCGCAACAGCGGCATGTAATTCTCCCAGCAGATCACCGCGCCGATCCGACCAGCGGCGGTGGCGAAGACGGGCAAGGTCGAGCCGTCGCCAAAGCCCCAAATCAGCCGCTCCATCGCCGTTGGCATCACTTTGCGATGTTTACCCAGCAGCGCGCCATCGGGAGCAAAAAAGAGCACCGTACAGTAGAGCGTGCCGCCAGCGCGCTCGATCACGCCGATTACCAGGTGTTGGCCAAACTGGCGCGCCGCCGCCCCCAGTGTCTGCGTCACCGGGCCTGGTACGTCGATCGCACTCGCCCAGTAGCGCTGGAAGAGCAGCCGTCCTTCGGGGGCGCGCATGCCCACACGCGCCCCAAAATCGACACCCTTGGGATAACCGCTGAGAAAAGCTTCGGGGAAGACAACCAGTTGCGCGCCGCCGTCGGCTGCTTCCGCCATGCGCGCCGTCACCTTCGCCACTGATTGATCGAGATCAAAAGCGACTGGACAATCTTGCACAACCGCAACACGCACAGTAGACATGGCGACCTTTCATTGGGGATGGGTAGACAGGGAGATAGGTAACTTACCTATCTCCCTGTCTCCCTATCTCCCGCAACCAGCAACTCCTGCCGCAATGCTTCCAAATCTTGGCGCCAGAGCGCACTGCTGGCGTCGCTGGGCATGCGCCAATCACCGCGCGGTGAAAGCGCCACCGAACCGACCTTGGGCCCATCCGGCATGGCGGATCGTTTGAACTGTTGCGCAAAAAAGCGCTGATAGAAGAGCGTCAACCAGGGCAGAATTTCTGCCGACGTATATTTGTCGGCAAAGGCCTGCTGGGCCAGGAAAAAAACCTTGCGCGGCGTAAAGCCAAACCGGACGACATTGAAGAGGAAAAAGTCATGCAGCAGATAGGGTCCAATCGTGACTTCTGTCTCTTGTTGCAAAGCCTCATTTTCGCCCAACGGCAACAGCTCGGGCGTGATCGGCGTGGCGGCAATATCGCGCAGCACGGCGGCGACTTCGCCCGTAAATTCGCTGTCGGCGCTCCATTCGATCAGGTAGCGCACCAGCGTCTTGGGCACACCCGCGTTGACATGATACATCGACATGTGGTCGCCGTTGAAAGTGGCCCAGCCCAGCGCCAGTTCCGAGAGATCACCCGTGCCGACGACGAAACCGCCGATCTGGTTGGCAATGTCCATCAAAATCTGTGTGCGCTCGCGCGCCTGTGAATTTTCGAAGGTCACATTGTACAAGTTTGGATCATGCCCAATATCGCGAAAATGTTGCTGCACGGCGTCGACAATCGGAATTTTGCGCAAAGGAATGCCCAGCAAGCCCGCCAGATGTTCTGCGTTATTACGGGTGCGGGCTGTCGTGCCAAAGCCGGGCATCGTAACGGTGACAATCCCAGCGCGGTCCAGGCCCAGGATATCAAAGGCGCGGATTATCACCAGCAGCCCCAGTGTAGAATCCAGCCCGCCCGAGAGGCCCAACGTGACATTTTTGGAACCGGTGTGTTTGAGCCGTTTGGCTAGCCCTGTCGATTGGATGGTGAAAATTTCTTGGCAATGTTTGGCGCGCTGCGTGGGGTCAGCCGGTACGAAGGGTGTCGGCGATAGCGCTGGGCGCGCTAAAACTGGCGCTGGTGTTGGTTGCGCCAGGCTAGTTAAGCTGAACTGGACAGTCGTATGCGCCTGTTTGCGACCCGCCGCGCTGAAGGCGTTGCTCTTGAGCCGCTCATGGATCATCCGCTGCACATCCACGTCGGCGATGGCCATCTGGGTGGCA
>JBBRVA010000440.1:0-6906 GCA_038247295.1 Caldilineales bacterium
AGTGGCCAACTCACCTTATATCCTGTCGTCACCGGTGGGGCTGTGCCGTTGGGTCAATGGGTGCATGTTGCCTATACCTGGAGCGGTGCAGAGAATCGACTCTATCTCAACGGCCAGGCCGTGGCCGTCAACAACAGCGCGCCACCCGGCGGCGGGCAGGGGTTGGCGCTAGCACTAGAAACCAATGGCCCCAGCCCGTGGCAGGGTCTACTGGATGAGGTACGCGTCTATACGCGCGCCTTGAGCGCGGCGGAAATCGGCCAGTTGGCCAATCCAGAAGCCGGGCCGATCGTCAATCCACCGCCGCCAGTTGCCCCCGGCCCCAACACTGCGCGCTTGATCGACCTCACCGTCTCGATCTACAAGCCGGTGACGACCGCAACTGAACGCCAACCCTATGAGGAGATGTTCCGGCTGTTTGCCGATAGCATCTTTGAAGTGACCAACGGCGCGCACAAGATCCGCACGATTACGATTTATGACAACGGGCGTTTTGCCGACCGCGCCGACATCCAGTGGATCCAATTTGAGCAGCAGCCCCGCGCCACGACCAATGGCTATGGCAAGGGGCGCGGCACGGTCCACATGGGGGATGCGATCTTCAGTGCCAATACGCAGATTAGCGACCCCAACGCCCTGGGCACCTTTATCAACACATTGAGCCACGAATGGGGACACTATGCCTATGGCGTGCTGGATGAGTACACAGGGTCGCAGACTAGCCAGGACCCTGGATCGCCGCAGATCGGTGACACCCCGCCCGAACCCTGCTCGGTCATGTGCGCGGCATCTCAAGATATTAACTTTGCCACCTTAAACTTTTCGACGCCCAAATCGACGGCTGCGGTCAACCGCACCAACACGGCGCACTATCGCACCTTTAACGCCAGTGGCTGGGAAACGGTGGCCCGTCTGCCCAACAACGATCCGCCTGCCCAGCGTGGGAACCGCCTCTATTGGGATGATCTGGCGCCCAAAGCGCCTGTGGCCGGACAAGACCCATCGGTTGAGTTGCCGGCCCAACGCACCAGCGCACGCGACGCGCTCAATATCGTTTGGGCGGATGCCAATACGACCGCGGCCAAGCATCGCATCTTTTTGGTCGATGTTTCGGCCGACATGGGGCAGAACAACAAGTTGGAAAGCACCAAACTGGCCCTTAAAAGCTATATTGACCGCGCCAACGTCGGTGACCTGGTCGGCGTCTTTACCTTTGCCGACGCGCATACCGTTGTGCAACCGTTGACCCGCATCGAGAACGATGCGACACGCACGACCATCAAGGCCCAGATCGACACGATCCAGGCCAAAGTCGGCGTGAACGACCGCGCAATTGCCGCTGCCGACCAGGCGGCAATTGCCGCATTGCAACAGGCGAGCACGAATGCCGTCATCATCGATCGCGGCGTCTATACGGTGATCGACGGCGCCTTCACCGATGTCACCGAGCCGCATATCTTCCAAAAGGTCTTCAATGACCACGATGCAGCCGGCATTGCCATTTCGGTCTTTAATTTCGCTGCCGAACGCAAGGCCAACGATCTCTTCAGCAACGCCTTCGACTTGCTGCAGTTTTCCACAACCGCGGCTAGACCGGCGGGAACCTATCAATTTGTTGGCGCCGGCGGTTTTACGATTCCTACTGGGCGCAGCATCGCTACCAAAATGGCCTCCGGTGATGTCTCTAGTGGTGAGTTGTTTGAGGCGCTGGAAGCCGCCGATCAAAAATACTCACCAATCATCGATGTGAATCTAGGGACGACGCGCAACGAAGCAGTGGAAGTCGGCCAGCCCTTCAGCACGACAATCTACGTTGACGGTACGCTTGACGAACTGGAGGTGTTGGTCATCTACAATGGCAGTGAGAGTGCGGCCGAGCTTACCCTCTACGATCCCAACGGTGAGATCATTAGTGAAGCACCCATCTGTGATAGCGATAGCGTTGACACCTTCTGCACCTTCTTGATCAGCCAACCCCTGAGCGGCACATGGGAACTCGATGCGGCAGCCGTGGATGCAACGCTTGATTTGGAATATGCCGCAACCGGCTATGTGCTTGACGGTTTCACCTATCATGCGTCGCTCATCTCCCAAGCTGGCGAGTTTATCGCCTATCCTGAAGAAATTGTCTTGGTGGCTGAACTACGTTTGGTAGACCGGATTGCCCGCGCCGCGGTGACGGCATGGGTCGAAGGGCCAGATGACGCTTTTGCCGACCTGATCTTCAAGGATGATGGCATGGCCCCCGATGAGACGGCAGATGACGGGCTATACACGGGTTTTCTGCCCTATGATCAGCCGGGTGACTATGCTGCGACGGTGCTCTTTGACAACATCGACGGCAACGCGTTCTTCACCCAAGCAGGCATGGCTGATGCACTGACACCTAATTCCCGCCCTGTAGCCGACGATTTCGACCGCTTCGCAACCCTGGAGCTTCTAGTCGATGATTACGCAACCGATGATCATGGCAATACAGAGGCGGAGGCTACTGATCTGCTGGGGGACAACGGTGATACACCAGGGCGCATCGATCGCGCAGAGGATGTCGATCGCTTCCGTATCACCTCCCCAGATGCGTTGACCGGTGATCCGAAGGTCAGCCAGCGCGTGGCAGCTTCAGCAGGTCTAGCAACAACGCGCTACATTCTGCGGCTGACCCATTTCGCCTTTGGCATGGATGCCATCGTCCGGGTGACTACCAACAGCGGCACGAAGGAGTACACAACCGGCCCGCTGGCCTACGACGCCTATTGGACCCTGCCGCTTGACCTGGCCGCGGGGGAAGTTGTCACGGTTGAAGTGTTGCACAAAAATGGTCAAAGCGCCAGCGGCCAATACGACATCAGCTTCGGCAAGCCCTTGTTCGGTGAGTCCGCAGGGCAACCAGGCAGCAACATCTATCTGCCACTGGTGAACCGCTAAAGGCGGGCGCACGGTTGGCTCTGTCACCATTACTATGACGTCGGCTGGCGGCCCAGACAACAAGCTAATAATCTGGTAATGGCGCCGATTATGCTGTGCGAGAAGGTTTAGCAACCACAGGCATATCATAAGTACCGATCATACCCGGAAACCGCACCTACGCGCAATCCTATATTGTCAAAGAAGTGCCATCATTCAACCAAAGGAGTCTTAAAATGAAGCATCGTCGTCTGAAAGGTATTCTCTTGCTTGTGCTGGTCCTGATGGCTAACTGGTGATCCGGAGTGGCAGCGGCGCGACCGCCTGGGCCAGTGGGTTGGCAAAGGTTGCCGCTGCACCCGCCGTCGCCGCCATCCCGACTGCCTTTAGTTATCAAGGCACGCTGCGCCTGGCTGATGGTAGCCTGGCGACCGGCAGCTATAACATCACCCTGAAAATTTACACTGTAGTGACGGGCGGCACGGCGCTCCACACCGAAAGCTTTAGCAACGTAGTGGTGCGCAACGGTAATTTCAGCGTCGTGGTGGGCAACGCCACACCGGTCGCGGCGACTGTGTTTGACAACGCCAATCTCTACATTGGCATCACCGTGGCCCCCGACCCGGAGATGCTGCCACGGCAACGCCTCTTCCCGGTGCCCTGGGCGATGCAGGCCAGCCAAGCGAACAGCGCGACAGTGGCTACAACGGCTACGACTTTAGTGAAAGATGCCACCATCAATGGTCTCATCATCAACAAAGGCGCGACCAATGAGGGTGCATTGAAGCTGACTTCATCCGGCCCTGGTTGGGGTTCGGGAATGCGCTTTGAAAATACGGCGGCTAATCGCACCTATGGGATTTACGTTGGTACGGATGGGATTTGGCGCTTTGCTGATGACACGGCTGCTGCAAGCCGTATTTATATTTAACCCAATGGCGCTGTGCGGGTAATTGGGCTTGTTTCAGACACCGATTTCTTCTCCTATGGTGGGATTCGGACCCTGCAAAATTTACAGGTGGAGGGTAGCGCTTCGGTGGGTGGCAATATGAGCGCCAATGGCAAAGTGTATGCGGCGCAAGGCTTCAATGGCTATTGCCGAGGTAGCGGACCTATCGACGTACGCTGCAATCAGGACGTTGCCGAAACCTTTGCCACCGACCAACGCACTGAGCCAGGCGATCTCGTCGTCTTTATTCCCGAAGATCGCGACTTCACAGCGGTACGCCTCTCCACCCAACCCTATACAGGCGCGCTTGTCGGCGTTGTTTCCACCACGCCCGGCCTGGTCTTTGATCAAGGCAAGACCTTTCTCGCCGGCGACAACAGCAACCTGATCACCGACAAAAAGACCGTCGTCGCCATGATTGGCCGCGTGCCCACCAAGTTCTCGCTGGAAAATGGCCCGATTGGCGTGGGCGACCCGTTGACTAGCAGCAGCCAACCTGGTGTCGCCATGAAGGCGACCAAGGCCGGTCAGATCATCGGCTACGCCATGCAAAGTTCTGACGCGGCCAAGGATGGCAAGCTGCTGGTCTGGCTGCAACTGGGTACATACATCCCCCAAGCGACGCTCGACGCCCTCAATAATGCTGCACCCGCTAATTCGTCAGCCGCTGATCCGTCGATCAGCGAGCTAAAGGCGCAACTCGCCGAGCTGGCGGCCCAGGTTGCCAAACTCCAGGCGGCAAAGTAATCACCGCTCTGATTTGGATACCCATCAGGCACAAAAGGAGGCGTCATGCATAAGAATATCGCAAAAACGCGGCATGTTTTGCGCACTCAGGTCACGCGTTTGAAATTTGTCCACTGGCTGGCTGCGGCTGGCGTCGGCTTGGCTTTGCTGCTGGTAGTAACGCTGCAAATTGTCCACGCCGCGTGCAACCCAGGCAATCTAAGTGACCTCTGCTCGGCCAGCTACGGGGTGGTCGGCAACGCGAGCACGCTGAACGTCCCCGCCAGTGACAGTGCGCCGACAACGGCGGTGGTCGATCAAGCGCAACTCCTGGCGTCGGGGCCGCTGCTCTATCCCGATTACAAAGTACTGGAAGCCGAAGCACGCGGCTTGCTCCAACGTAGCATGAAATTCCGCCAAGACATCTCGCCCTATCGCGGGCTGAATAACTTTAACGATCTAGTGCGCCACTTTGATGAAAAGAGTGGTTTTAGCGCCACGTACACCGATCCCGTGCTGGGACAGCTCACCTTGCAACAGCGGATTGACCTGGCCGATGCTGATCTGCGCCAAGCACGCAACCTCTATGCGTTCCTGACCATCTATGCCCCGGAAACACGCTTACGCGGCGACGATGGCACGAATCCCGCTTTCCCCGGCGCGGATTACAAAAACACGCTCTGCGCCAAAGCGGAAAACCTCAGCCCGCCCGACCCACAACATACGGGGCAGGTGCTCGAGCCGGTGATCGACTGATGCAATTTCCCCGCCCGCCTACGCCAAGCCGCGCGCGAGGCGGCCTACCTGCGCATGATCTTTGCCCAGCAGTTTATGGTCGATGCGCTGGGGCTGCACTTTAGCGCCGGCACGTTGTTGGGCGGGGAAACCTTTGTGCGCCAGGAGGTGGCCAAACTAGACGCCGCCAAATATCAATTTGGGTTGGCCCAAAACGGACTGAGTGAAGCGCTCGGCTTGCGGCTGGGCAGCGGTTGCTACCTGGCGGACTTTTACACGCAGACCGAATGGGCCTTGCTCTCACGCGCCGCCGAAGGCCAGTTGACGGCCCAACATCACATTGCCACGCGCCTGAGCTATCTCGACATTAAAACTGGCGATGATGTGCCACGCGCGCAGAACGCCGCGTTTGAAGTCTATCGCGCCGGCTCTACCCAGGCCTATGTCAAGCTGATCGGCCTCTCTGGTTTGGCCGCGCTCAACAATGCGGGGGGCGCCAGTTGTAACGTCAAAGGGGCGCACCCAGACAGTGCATTGGTGGCCGAAATGACGCTCACGATGCTTGATACGCGAGAAGCCGCGCGCGAAATGCGCGAGCAGCGCAACGTCTTTGGTTTCGACATCCGTTTCACCCCGGCACGCCCTTACCACACCAGTTTTGGCAGCACCGATAAGGGCTTATGGGAACAAGCTAAGGAAGCGGCGGATCTGGCCTTGACGATTCAGCTCCAAACCGAGAACTCGGAGCGCGTCTTTGACCTCAACCAGCAAGACCTGACCAAGGCGATTCTGGCGACCAATAACAAGGTGGATAACGAAATTCAGATCGAGGCCGGCTGCGATCTGCAAGCCTTTGCCAGCGACGCCGAATGGTATGCCTGTATCGACGATATGATCAAACACACACAGGAGTGTGACCCGCAAAGCAACACCTTTGATGCTTGTATGCAGCGCACGACGGATAATCAACCGCCCAGATCCGATGGCAGCAACTGGTTGGTCGTGGTCAGTGACATGCGCACGTCGCGCCAGGATCTGCGCACGGCCTGGTTGGGGGTCGAGGCTGCGCTCAAGAAGCGCGACAACATCATCAAACGCGCCGATACAGAGGTGATGCGCAACACAAAAGTGAAGAGTTCCATTTTTAACGGCGCGGTGGAAACATCGGTCTTCGAGGCGATCATCGCCGCCGCCCAATTCGTCGATGTGACCTCCGCCGGCGAAGTGACTTTTCATCCCGGCGCTGTGGTCGAGGCTGGGTTACGACCTGCACAAATCATGCGCCAGGCGGCACATGATTTGGAAATCGAAGACGCCAACTCCGATGCGGTGGTGCGCAATCTCTTCTACGACATGGCCGAAGCGCAGGGCGAAATCGACATTGCTGCGCAACAATATCAATCCATGTTGACTCAGTTCAACGGTGTCGTCGGGCAGACCGGCCACGATGTCTACCAGTCCAAACGCGAACACGCCTATACCACCGCGCTGCCCGCCAACGACCCCAGCTACCGCATGACGCGCGATTCACGGCGGCTGGAACTGGCAGGCCAATTGGAAACCGCGGCGCGTCTGGCCTATTTGGCCGCCCG
>JBBRVA010000441.1:0-6905 GCA_038247295.1 Caldilineales bacterium
GGCCGCAGCGCCGGCCGAAACCGCGGTCGCCGACAGCGGCCCGGATCCCAAAACACTGGAGCCATTTGTCGCCAGTGACACCGTCGGTGAAAAGCCGGATCTGCCGCGGCGCATTGCTTGGGCCAATACGTCCAATGCAGAATTTTTCTTGGCGATTACCAACTCGATCGAGTTGGCCGCCCAAGAACGCGACCTCGAATTTATCACAGCGATTGCCAACGACGATTCGGCGAAGAATATTGAACAGATCAGCACTTTCTTACAACGTGGCATTGCCGCCCTCTGCATTCAGCCGCTAGATGCCAATGCGCAGGCGACCTTGATGCAACAAGCAATTGACGAAGGCATTGCCGTGCTCTCGCTGGTGACCCCGCCCAGCACCACCCAGGCTGTGGCCGACCAATATAAGGTAGGCTACACACAAGGCCTGGCCGCCGCCAAGTGGATCACCGAAAACTTGGATGGCCAAGCTAAGGTGCATTACTTCAACATCGACACCATCGAAGTGCTGATCGCTCGTCATCAGGGCGTGCTCGACGGCGTCAAGACGGCGGGCGAAGGCGTGGAAATTGTGAGCGACGTAAACGCTGGGGCGATTACCAATGAAGCCGGCTTTAACACGATGAACACCGTGCTCCAGGCGCACCCGGATGTCAACGTGATTTTGGGGGGAGACACGCTCGTGTTAGGCGCACTGGCGGCCGTCGAAGCTGCCGGCGTCGCCAGCGACAAGATCTACATGTCTGGCATCGACGGTGACAAAGAGGCGCTCAACAAAATCCGCGCTGGCGGTCCATATAAGGCCAGCTTTGCTTTTGCCTACCCAATGATGGGCTATGCCTGGGGCCAATATGCGGCCGATTGGCTCGACGGCAAAGAGATTCCGCTGCTGATGCAATTCAACGCCATTGAGTTGAATTCAGCCGAAACGATCGACGAATTTGAGCAGGCAATGGCCGACATTAAGGAGACCTGGAAGTCTGCCGACAAATACTTCACCAACCTGGGTAGTATCAGTTATGCCACACGCGAAAACTATCTGCGCGTGGCTGGTTGATAAAAGCGTGCGCGTTAGAGATTGGAGATTACTCGCTACCCTCCAATCTCCAATCTCTAACCTTCCACATTTCTCAGCTTTATCAGGATAGGTAGTATGTCCACCACGTTCGTCTCTTCACTGTTCGCACGGGCGCGCCCCGCATCGTCGGCTTGGGACTGGCGCAACCGGCTCGGGTTGGCCTTGCTCTGCGGCGCGCTCATTCTCTTCTTTAGTCTCCAGTTTGACAACTTTTTTAAGCTCAGCAATGGCTTCGCAACGCTACTCAACATTTCGTCGATTGCAATTGCGGCGATTGGCAGTGGTTTCCTGCTCGTTTCGGGTAATGTCGATCTATCAATCGGTGGCCAATATGCGCTGATTTCGGTTGTCGTGGCTCAGGTTGCCGTTGCCACCCAAAATGCCTGGCTCAGTGTGTTGGTCGGGCTGCTCTTTGGTGCGCTGCTGGGCTTGACTAACGGGTTATTGGTGCGATCTTTAAAGATTTCACCGATTATCGTCACGATTGGCACAACGGCGATCTTCCGCGGCTTGGCTTATGTGGTCTCAAATGGGGTCTCCATTTTCGGTTTTCCAGAAGCCTTTATTCAGATCGGGCGTGGCCGGCTTGGACCAGCGCCCCTGCCGGTCCTGATTGCGGCGATTGTCTTTATCGTCAGCGGCTTTGTCCTGGTTAGGACCGTGGTCGGACTGCGCACCTATGCGATTGGTGGCAATATTGCCGCCGCGCGGCTTACCGGCATCAATACGACCCGCTTTGTCACCGGTCTTTATGTGTTCAACGGTGTGCTGATGGGCGTTGTCGCTACCCTGGCCACGGCGCGTTTGGGCAGCGGCACACCTTCGATCGGGTTAAGCTTTGAACTGGATGTGTTGACGGCCGTCATTTTGGGCGGCGTAAGCTTTAATGGTGGTGCTGGCCATCCCTTTGGCATCTTCATCGGCGTCGCTACTATTGCTGTGCTTAACACGGGCCTAATTTTTGCCGGCTTGCAAGATTGGTATCAAGAAATGGCGCGCGGCGGTGTCTTGCTGTTAGCGCTTGGCGCCGATCAATACGCCGCGATCCGTCGTGAGCGTGCCGTGACCTTAGAGCCGCAAACCGACAAACGCAAACGCCTGCTGGCCGATCAAAAATCCACGAGTGACACGCCAATCCCAGGCCCAATTCGCACGCGCGGCACCGCGTCTGATCCAGTTGTTTTCCGCTGCGCCGATCTGTCCAAAAGTTTTGGCACGGTCACAGCCGCCTACAAAGTTGGCTTCAGCGTGGCCGCGGGTGAGGTCGTTTGTCTGGTGGGCGATAATGGCGCGGGCAAAAGCACGGTAATCAAGATGATCAGCGGTGCGATTCAGCCCGACGAAGGCGTCACCGAATTAGCAGGGCGGGCTTTGCAATTGACGGGTCCCTCGGCCGCTAGAGCAGCGGGCATCGAGACGGTCTATCAAGACTTGGCCCTGTGTACTAACCTGGGTGCCGCGCACAATATGGTGCTGGGCAAAGAGCCCACGCGCACACGTTGGGGTCCGCTCTCCTTGCGCGACGATGCGGCCAGCGAGAAGATTGCGCGCCAACGCCTGCTCGAGTTGAATATCGCGCTGGAGGACTACTTCCGGCCGGTTGGCTCGTTGTCGGGCGGGCAACGGCAATCGGTGGCCATTGCGCGCGTGGTCACCGACGATGTTGTGATGGTCATTTTAGACGAACCAACCGCGGCGCTGGGGGTGGCCCAAACGCGCAATGTGATCAGCTTGATCCGTACACTAGCCGAGCGGGGCGTCGCCGTTTTGATGATTACCCACGACATTGAAATTGTCTTTGAAGTCGCTGACCGCGTGGTTGTCTTGCGGCTGGGCCAAGTTGTATTTGATGGTCCTACCCAGCAGATCTCGCAGGCAAACCTTGTCCATCTGATGGCGGGCATTTCGCCGGATCCGGTGCAAACAAAATAGGTGCAACCGGATCTTACGGGATCAATAACCCTGCCGGGAAGCTTTGTTCGCCGATCCAGTGGCGTCGAATCAAGCTTCCCGGCAGGTGTCTACGTTGATTGGTGGTCTGCCGCCTTGTCACCCTTCAGAATTTTCAAAGTGTTAGAATAGGATGTAAAACGATCATGGCGAAATATCTAAAACTCCTCAGTTTGGAAGGCTTGCGCGCGCTGGTTACTGGCGCGGGCACCGGCTTGGGCTTGCAGATGGCGTTGGGGTTAGCCGAAGCGGGCGCCGATCTGATCATTTGTGGGCGACGACGCGAACCGCTGGAAGATTGCGCGCGCCAAGCGGCGGAATTCGGCGCCCAGGTGACCATTGTCCCCGCCGACGTGACGGTTGAGGCCGATTTGCAAACGTTGGTGGCCGAGGCTGGGCGCGTCGATATCTTGGTGAACAATGCCGGCTTTGGTCTGATGAAGCCATGGACGGACGTCACCTTGGACGAATGGCGCCAAGTGACGGCGCTCAACTTGGACGCACCCTTTCGTCTCTGCCAGCTCTTTGCCCCGCCCATGATGGAGCGGCGCTGGGGGCGAATCATCAACATCGCGTCGATTTACGGCAGCGTCGGCGGCGATCCGTCGCGTTATCCCGGCATCGAGTGGGATGTGGCTTCTTACTTTGCCAGCAAACATGGTCTGCACGGCGTCACCCATTACCTGGCGCCGCGCCTGGCGCCCTATGGGGTCTGCATCAATTCGTTAAGCCCGGGCATGTTTCCGTCCGAACAAAATGAAGATAAACTCACCCAGGCCGTCAAAGATCGCCTGCTCGATGGCACGCCAATGAAGCGGATGGGCGCAACCGATGATCTGAAGGCTGCGGTGGTCATGTTGGCCTCACCCGGCGCCAAGTTTATGACCGGCCAGGATGTAGTCGTCGATGGCGGCTGGACGGTGTGGTAAGAGGGTAGATAGGTAGACAGGGAAACAGGTACACAGGTAGACATCGCCTGTCTACCTGTCTACCTATGCTCGAATAAAATCTAACCATCAGAAAGGTATAAAGCGATGATGAAAGTGCTGATCACGGGCGTAAGTGGGCGCGTGGGTGCAAATTTGGCAGTACAGTTGATGCAACGTGGCTATAGTGTGCGCGGCCTGATCTTTCCGGGTGACCCTAAGACAGAGAAGGTGCGCCAACTGGGCATTGAAGTGATGGAGGCAGAGATTGGCGATGCGGAAGGGGTCTATCGCGCCTGCGACGGCTGCGAGATTATCGTCCACCTGGCCGCTCAGATGAAACAGGGCAAATCGACCGTGCAAAAGATGGTCGAGATCAATGCCGTGGGCACCTTGAACATTTTGGAAGGGGCGCTGCGCTCCAGCCGCAAGGTCGAGAGCATTTTGCTCGCCAGCACCGACCAGGCCTATCACCCCTTTGTGGCGGAACCGACTACCTTTTACGAAGATCATGTGCAAAAGCCGATCGACATCTACGCCTTAACCAAGCTCATGTCCGAGCAGATGTTCTTTACCTACCAGCGCGAGTTCCATCTACCGATCAAGATTATGCGCTACAGTTCGGTTGTGGCGGCGGATGAGCCACTGGAAGTGCTCTATCCAGCCTGGCTGGACATGTTTATCAACCAGGAATGGACAATGCCGGGGCGCATCCCTTGGTTTGGCGCCGATAATGTCGCCGAAGCCAAGCGCGTTGTCGCCGCAGCAATGCAGACGCCGAATGCCGTTTGTGCGATCACCGATGCCAACGGCAGCGCTTGGGGTCTGCCCTTTACCGATGTGCGTGATACGGTGCAAGGCACCCTGCGCGTTTTGGAAAGTCCCAGCGCGCTGGGCCAAGTGTTCAACATGGTGGCGCCTTCGTCTACGTCACTGGTGACGGCGGCGCAATTAATTGCCGCCGCCACCAACCGGCCCTATCTAGAAGTAAAAATGCCCTTCTTATGGTGGTTCAATGTGGCCAACCACAAAGCGCGCAGTGTGCTGGGCTATGATCCCCAATACAACTTTGGGGACATGGTCCAGTCGGCATTGGCCTTCCGCCGCGGCGAAGATATTGGTGTGGTGCCGGTTTAGGCTATTCTAAATTTAACTTTTTATAACAGCCTTAGATTTTCGGCTATTTGAAACCAGGGGTTTTTGAGGGTAAAATGCCTGTTCTCAAATCCAGGATCAGAGCAAGGGAGGAAAGTGTATGCGCATTGCTATTGCCAGTGTCGGTCAGGAGACATCCAGCTTCACACCGGTCCGCACGACGTTAGACACCTTTAAACAGTACGGCCTTTACGAAGGCGCCGAAATTTTGGAAAGAATGCAAACCGTCGGTCCGATTGGTGGTTTCCTGGCCGCGGCGGCCGAAGCGACTGACGATTTGACCCTATTGCCGCTGATTCGGGGCTGGGCCGGCGCCAACGGCATGTTGACACCTGAAACTCTGGCCTATTTTGAAGCAAAGATTGTCAGTGGTCTTCAACAGGTGCTACCCATCGACGGCTTCTTTTTTGATCTGCACGGCGCGGCTGCGGCGGAAAACGAACCGGATGTCGAAGGCTATCTACTCGCCGCCGCGCGCCGCGTTTTAGGCCCCAATGTGCCAATTATCTCATCGTTGGATCATCACGCCAACATCACGCAGCGTATGATCGACAACCTGGATGGGTTGGTTGGTCATCGCACCCAGCCGCATGATCCGTTTGACACCGGTTACTTGGCCGGGCGGATGCTTTTAGCGATGCTGCGTGGGGCCACCAAACCGACCCTAGCCTGGTGCAAAATCCCACTGATCACCCATCAAGAGCAATTTCTCACCAGTCGCGGACCAATGAAAGAATGGTTCGACCAGGCTCGCGCGCTGGAAAGTTTGCCGGGTGTACTCTCCGTCTCGCCATTTCCTATGCAACCTTGGCTAGACGTGCCCGAAGGCGGCTGGGCCACCGTTGTTGTCACCGATAACGACCAGCCACTGGCCGAAAAGCTGGCCGCCGAACACGCGCAGATGGCCTGGGAGTTGCGCGAACGTTTCTGGGTTTATGAAAGCATCCCGCCAGCCGCGGCCGTGCAGCAGGCGGAAAGTGCGCCGCACGGGCTTGTAATCCTTTCTGATACGGGTGACAGTGTTTTTGGCGGGGCGCCCGGCGACAGCACCAGTCTTTTAAAAGAGATGCTCGCCCAACAGATCAAGTCGGCAACGCTCATGCCGATGGTGGATGCAGCGGTGGTGGATATCGCGATCCAGGCGGGGATTGACAATATGATTGACGTGCCCTTAGGTGGCAAGTTGGCCACAGAATTCAACCAGCCCGTACAAGTGACGGCGCGTGTGGCGGCGATCGGCGGTGGTCCACTGCACACCCAAATTGTGGGGCTGGAATCGTTCGACATGGGTCGCGCCGTCCTATTGGAAGTAGGTCCGATCAAAATTGTGGTCAGTGAACGAGAAGGCGTGGGCGGCAACCACCCTATTGTCTATCGTCACTTTGGCATCGAGCCAGCCACGGCCAAGATTGTCGTCCTCAAGACGGCCAGCAATTTTCAATATTACACAGACATGGCGTCCACTATTATCCGTGCCGACACACCCGGCCCCACCATGTCACATTTGGAGCAGTTTCGCTGGCAGCACGTGCCACGCCCGATCTATCCCCTCGATCCACTTGACGTATGGCAAGCTGATCGGACGTAACGCTTCATCTGTAGAGTACAACCCCAAGCCTCCTTTTCCTGAGCTTCGTTCAGGAAAAGGAGGCCTGGGGAGGATGCGGCTTATAGGTACAAATGCTCTCCAATTAAACATTCCCTACCCACTGTGATTCTCCTCATCTTCTGATTTGCCTCGCAAGTTAAGTCAATACCCCACAAAATTGATCAGATGCAATTTCTGTTATGTTTTA
>JBBRVA010000442.1:0-6894 GCA_038247295.1 Caldilineales bacterium
GCACGTCTGTCTGGGGCGTGATCAGCCGGTTGTCTCGCAAGATAAAAAAGTTGGCCCGCGTTCCTTCAGTGATGCGGTCGTCTGCTGTGCGATAGATCGCCTCGACCGCACCCGTGCGCCTGGCTGCCTGCATGGCCATAATGGCGGTAATGTAATTGAGGCTCTTAACCGTCGGCATCATACGTTCAATGCGGGTTGTAATCACTTTAACGCCGTGATTCTTCTGCTCTGGCGCAGGGGTGCCAATCGGGTTGACCATCACAATCAGCGTAGGACGCTGCTGTGGCGTCATAAAATCGTCGGCCGCGCCGCCCGTAACAATGATGCGGATCGTGGCATTGGCAATCGCATTGCGCATGTACGTGGCGCGTGCAATCGCCGCGATCTCGGCTGTGCTCCAGGGCAAATCTAGCCCAATCAATGCTGCGGAGCGTTCTAAGCGCAGCACGTGTTCGTGGAGCTTGAAAAGTTTGCCATCGTAGGTGCGCAACAGATCAAAGACGCCATAGCCACGGACGATGCCCAGGTCGTTTAACCCTAGCGCTGCCTGATCAGCCGCTACATATTGGCCATTTACATAGTAGACGAGATTACCCACAATCCTCCCGATTGAACATTAATTATTTTCTCACGTGCCAATCGCCCAAGCCGACCCACTTATACGTTGTCAGCTCTTCCAGCCCCATCGGCCCGCGTGCGTGCAGTTTTTGCGTGCTCACGGCTACCTCGGCGCCCAGCCCAAACTGGCCGCCGTCATTAAAGCGCGTGCTGGCATTGACAAAGACAGCCGATGAGTTGACCTCGTTGACAAAGCGCATGGCATTCTGCCAGTCATTAGTCAAAATCCCATCCGAGTGATCAAGGCTGTGCTCTTGAATATGCTCGATCACCTCGTCCAGATCATCCACGACTTTAATGCCCAGGATCAGCGCCATCCATTCCTGATAGAAATCCTCCGGGGTGGCGGGCGTGACGGTGGCGCCGTGGCCGTCTTGTTGTAGAATGGACAACGCGCGATCGGCAGCCCGTAATTCGACCTGACGCTGCGCCATGCGCTGTGCCAGCCGCGGAATAAATTCCCTGGCAACGCTGTGATGGACAAGCACGGTATCGAGCGCGTTGCAGACACTGGGGCGCTGCACTTTTGCGTTCTCGATCACATCCAGCGAGCGCGCCAGATCGGCGCTGGCATCGACGTATAGGTGGCAAATGCCAACACCGCCGGTGATCACAGGCATGGTGGCCTGTTCTTTGCAGAGTTTGTGTAAAGCACCGCCGCCGCGAGGAATGATCATGTCCACATATTGATCGAGCTTCAGCAATTGGGTGACCAGGGCGCGATCGGGATTGTCGATAGATTGGACCGCCGCCAAGGGCAAACCAACACGTTCGAGCGCCGCACCGATCACGCTGATCAGCGCCACGTTGCTGCGCAAAATTTCTTTGCCACCGCGCAGAATTACGGCGTTGCCCGATTTTAAGCAGAGGGTGGCGATATCGATCGTCACATTGGGCCGTGCTTCATAGATCACACCCAACACGCCAATCGGAATCCGGCGGCGGCTGAGGCGCAAACCATTGGGCAGGACACGGCCATCAATCTCGGTGCCGACTGGGTCAGGCAAATCGGCCACTTTGCGGGCATCAGCGGCCAAGGCAGCAATACGCGCTTCATTGAGCAGCATACGGTCGAGCAGCGAGGGCGTTAAGCCCGCCGCCCGGCCATCGGCAATGTCCAGAGTATTCTGCGCAACGATCGTAGCCACCTGTTGCTCCAATTCGTCTGCAATTGCTAATAGAGCCTGATTTTTCTGTGCGGTTGTCAGCGTCGCCAGTTTACGTCCCGCTGTACGTGCTGCCTTGCCCATCGCCTCCAAGTTAATTGTTGTCGCGGTGGATGTTGTCATCGGGTTCTCCATCGTTCTCTCTTTTCGCTAGTGGACAAATTGCTCTCATTGGTCTTACTTTACCACAAATGGGGAGTGACACTTAAAAATGAACGGCGGATGTTGTTGAATCGAGACAATGGTAAGCGCTTGAGAAACGCCCAAAAAACAGGCTCCACCTGCTGGAGGTGGAGCCTGGATTGCATGTTCAGTTTTGCATTTGATCAGTACCGGATGGTGCTAGGTTCACTGCGACCCTTTCTCAACTGGCAAAGGTCGCAGGCTTCTGTCTAGTTGACGCGGATCTGAATCAACGGTAAGAAGATCTTCTGATCTAGCGCGCTCGGCTCTGGCGAGGGATCAAGGTCGGTAGAAGAGAGGATACCCGCATCCACCGTCAAATCGTTCTCGCCCGCTTGTAAGGTAATAATCCCGGTGCGGCCATCTAAGCCGGCGTCACTATCTATCGTATCGTCTGCGCCCTGGTTGGCCGGGCTCAAAGTGGCCGCCTGACCGAACAGATCGAAGCTAACCGTATAGTTGCCGGCCGGTAAACCAATGAACAGATACAGGCCGTTGCCATCGGTGACGACCGTTTGCAGGATGGCGCCGTTGCTGTCGAACAGCGTTACTGTTACGCCTTCTACGCCAGGTTCGCCAGGATCTTGAATGCCATCGCTATCGGTGTCACTCCACACAAAGTTGCCAATCGAGCCGACCAGTTGTGTCGCCAGCCGATAGCCAAAGTCCACGTCGGTCCGGTTCTGTCCTTCGGCCAGGCTGGCGGTCGCCCGGTTGGCGGTGACAATACCATCCAAGTCAAAGGTCTGTTGGAGTCCACCAGGCAGGGTGCCTGCACTTACGGTGACCGTGTAGACGCCAGCCGCTAGATCGCTGAAGCCATAGATGCCATTAGCGTCGGTTACAGCCGTTTGCGTCACACCGCTGCTGTTGCTGAGGATCACGGTCACATTGGGGATGCCAGGTTCGCCGGCATCCTGCACGCCGTCGCTATCGGTGTCTTGCCAGACAAAGTCACCAATCGAGCCGAGCAGCGGTTGAACAGCCGGTTGGTAACCAAAGTCTACATCGATGCGGTTTTCGCCAGCGGCCAGCGGTGCGCTTGTTGTATTAGGCGTCGCAATGCCATCCAGGTCAAAGGTTGGTGTCAACCCGGCGGGCAAGGTTACCGGGTCGACCGCCACAGTATAGGCGCCCGCCGGCAGATTAATAAATCCGTAAATGCCATTCGCATCGGTCACATCGGTTTGGATCGCACCGTTGCTATCGGTCAACGTGACCGTCACATTGGGGAGGCCAGGTTCGCCGGCATCTTGCATGCCGTCGCCATCGGTATCTTGCCAGACAAAGTCACCAATCGAGCCGAGCAGCGGTTGGACAGTCGGTTGATAGCCAAAGTCCACATCGGTGCGGTTTTCGCCAGCGGCCAGCGGTGCAGTTGCCGTATTGGGTGTGGCCAGGCCGTCCAGATCAAAGGTTTGCGTCAACCCGGCGGGTAAGGTTGCTGGGTTGACTGTCACCGTGTAATTCCCCACCAGCAGGTTGATGAATCCATAAATACCATTGGCATCGGTCACATCGGTTTGGATCGCCCCATTGCCGTTGGTTAACGTGACGGTGACATTGGGAATGCCAGGTTCACCCACATCTTGGACACCGTTACCGTTGGTATCTTGCCAGACAAAGTCTCCAATCGAGCCAAGTGGTGGCGGCGTACCGACGCCAAAGTAATGGCTGGGGTCTGTATCGGTGAGCACAACGGTGCCGTTGGGAATCGTAGCGGTGCCAGTGACAATCCCGGTGTTCGCATATTGGCCGACCACGGTCGCTGTGCCAACGACTGTACAGGTAAAGCCACCACCGACCGGTATGCTCGGGATGGGGCCTTCTAAACAAGCGCCTGTGATCGAGCCTAGCTTGTCATCGGCCAGGGTCAGGTTGTCGACGGCGACGCCACCGGTGTTCGTAATGTAATAAGTCCAGGTAACAGGACTACCGACTTGAATCTGTGGGCCAGTCGGATCATCGGCGTCTTCACCATTAGTAAACTTTTTCAGTGCGATCCCCGTTGTGGAGGTCAAACAGCCCAAGGCTTCATAGTCAATAAAAGTGTTGGGGAAAGGGCCGATCTCAGTTACCGCCCCAGTCGCTTTCTCGATTTGATAGAGTCTGTTCATATCATTGACATCGGGGCCATTATTGCCAGTGCTAGCATACAACGTGCCGTTATTATAGAAAGAAATCCCTTCAATATCATCGACGAAGCCGCCATGTAGCGTATCCACATAGGTACCGACTTCGGTCACTGCACCCGTTGTTGTGTTGACAGTGACGAGCAAGCCGCCTGTCCCGCCTCGGTTGGCCGTGGCGTAGAGATCACCTGTGACTGGGTCAAAGGCCATATCATCAATATCTCTAAAGGTGGGCTGGCTGGCTGGGGCAGTGACAACCAGGTAATCAACGCCAGG
Organism: Caldilineales bacterium; assembly: GCA_038247295.1. Lineage (GTDB taxonomy): Bacteria > Chloroflexota > Anaerolineae > Caldilineales > Caldilineaceae > JAPLGZ01. The sequence goes on from JBBRVA010000442.1 coordinate 4,376, forward strand.
GCCGAACGCATCTGGAATGTGGGCACCAGTTGTGCGATCAACCTTGAGCAGCAGATCATTATTATTCGTACCGGTAGCGCGGTGGGCGGCGTACATCGTGTCGCGCGCAACATCGAAGGCCAGCGCATCCAGATCACTGAAAGTGACATTGCCAACTGAGCCACGGCCTGTCCCGGCCGGGCCGATGGCAGTAAAGGCTGCGGTCGTCAGGTTCACGGTGCCCAGAGTGCCACCATCCTCGGCGTAGAGGGTGCTGGCACCGTTGAGGAGCACAAAAGTCATCGATTCGATGTTCGTGGTGCCAGTTGCACCGATGCTGGTTGTATTGGCATTGGTCCGGTTGATAGTGACCAACTGGTCTTGATTGTTGCCTGTGCCGCCGCCCGGCAGCATGCCCGAATTATCGGCAATTGCATAACAGACGGTAGGATCTGGTTGTGCAGCTATGACCTGTGCTTGGACATTAGTCGGCAACAGAATCAGTGCTTGAAAGAGGGCAAGACAGCCCACTAGCAGTGCCCAAACTCTTACTCTAAAACCTTCTGAGGGGTAGTGCATCATTTTTAGTCTCCCTTAAATCTAAAAATCGGAATTCGAAATGCATGGGGTGCGCAGGGATTTCGTACAGTTAATAAAACTTTGCTTAGGCTTAGCCCATCTGATTATTTCATCTAATTATTTGTATATTGCTTGGCCAAGCATTGTACAAATAAATTCTACAATAATAAGCATTGATTTATCGTTGATCGGAGAAATCTTAATCCATTTTTCACAGATGAGCGCTTCTTATATCGAGAAGACAAATAAACTCGGTACGAATGGGGGATTACGCCAGTTGCGGTTAGATTACTTCCTGCATACCTTGCTCATCTTTTGTACCTCTTATATTTGATTTGTCTATGAGATGAGACTCAAATATCCAATCCTTGATTAAACAAATTTTCTACTAAAGATTTATACTTTTATATGTCAGTATAATTACATTATATTAGCTTATTAACTCATTATCTTACTCGTCGGTTCCTTAATATCTTTTCTCTGAAATTATACGTATAATTGCAAAAAATGCAATGAAATTTACATGACGATATTTATATAACCATATAGTATACTAGATAAAGCGCTTATATATTCTTACAAATTGCTTGCACAATCACAGAAAATTTGTCAGTGGAGCGTAGAGTAAATGCCTGATACGACACATCTCAGTACCGTATGGCATTTTTCTTGCCTATGAAATGTACTTTGTTGAAAAGCGAAAGTATAATCAGCTTTTGACAGTAAGTGGCTGTAGGAATCATGCGAAGGACAATCTTGTATGCCGGTTCGCTTTGCTCATCCCGCTCCGCACGACGACAGCGCCCCAACTGTGGAATTACAAGGGGTGAGTGTAATGTATGGCAATGTGAAGGCAGTTGATGAGCTTAGTCTGCGGGTGCGGCGTGGTGACCACATCGCGGTTGTAGGCCCCAATGGCGCCGGTAAAAGTACACTCTTTAACTTAATCGCGGGCATCATCCAGCCCACGCAAGGCAAAGTTCACGTGTACGGCAGCGGTCCGCATGGTCATATCTGCGTGGGTTATGTGCCGCAGCGCAACCGGATCGACTGGCGCTTTCCGGTGACCGTGAGCGACGTGGTCATGATGGGGCGCGTGGGCAAGATCGGGTTATTCCGCCGCCCAGGCCGGATCGACCGCGAGCATGTCGCCGCGGCGTTGGCACAAGTTGAGATGCAAGCATTCGCTCGGCGCCAGATTGGCGAACTGTCTGGCGGCCAGCAACAACGGGTCTTTCTAGCCCGCGCGCTAGCCCAAGAGGCAGAGTTGCTATTGCTAGATGAGCCACTTTCCGGCTTAGATCTACCCAGCCAGGAAGCGATCTTGAAGATTTTAGATCTGTTGCGCACGCAAGGCGTCACGACATTGGTTGGCACTCATGATCTGAACCAGGCCGCTGAACATTTCCCGCTGATGCTCTTGCTCAATCGACGGCTGATCGCCTATGGCCCGCCCGATCAGGTCTTAACGCCTGATGCGCTCCTCGCCGCTTACGGTTCCCAGATGCACATGGTCCATACCCGCGCTGGCGAACTGATCGTAACTGATTCCTGCTGTAGCGGCGGCGAAGTGCCAGTAACTGTGCGATAAACGAGCGGTAAATGGTAAGTAGTACATGGTAAGTAATGAGAATTATCACTTACCATGTACTCTTTTAGGACTTACGCCGGCTGAGCTTGTCGAAGCCGGCTTCGCGCCCAAGGGGCACCCGCTCAGCCTGCGTAGATACTGTAATTTTGCGTAAGTCCTATCTTTATTTCCTATCTGAGGAGCAATTATTCTAATGGAGTGGCTTGCCTGGCTGACTGAACCACTAGAATACGGTTTTATGTGGCGTGGCTTACTGGCGTCATTGATGGTGGGCGTCATTTGCTCTACCCTCGGCACTTATGTGATTTTGCAGGGCATGGCCTTTTTTGGCGATGCACTGTCGCATGCAATTTTGCCAGGTGTGGTATTA
>JBBRVA010000443.1:0-6850 GCA_038247295.1 Caldilineales bacterium
ACACTTGGGCGTAAGTAAGACAGTGAATCAGTAGGACAGTAGAACAGTGTTTGTACTGTCTCACTGTCCTACTGATTCACTACTGATTCACTACTGATTCACCGGAGAATAGTATGGTTATTTCCGCCCAAGTGTACTAGTGACTTTCGTTATTTGGGAACAACTCTAATGGGTAATCAACTATGGTCTCGGGGCAAGACAGGACTATGCAGTCCAGATCATCCGTTCAAAACAGCGTCAAGATGCCGTGAGCGTATTTGGCTTCGTGTTCGAGCAGCCACTGTTTGCGCCAGAGGCCGCCGCCGTAGCCGACCAACTTGCCATTGGCGCCAATCACGCGGTGGCAGGGGATGATGATGTTGAGCTTGTTCTTGCCGTTGGCGTTACCAACCGCACGGATGCTGTTTTTGTCACCCAGACGTAGCGCAACGTCCATATAAGAGAAGGTCTCGCCAAACGAGATTTTTGCCAGCTCCTCCCAGACGCGTTGCTGAAATTCGGTGCCCGTTTGCGCGGTAGGGACAGAGAATGTTTGGCGTGTGCCGGCAAAATATTCGACGAATTGCTGGACACATTCGTCCAGTAGCGCCGAGACCGAGGCGGTTGACTCGCCCAGTGCGTCCTCGAATGAAATCGAGGTGATAAGATCAGCGGTCCCGTTGATCTGCATCACACCCACCGGTGATTGATAATAGGTTGTATACATGACCATGCCTCTAACCACTTACTTTATACAGCCGCGTAACGTCGAATAAAGCTGGCGCGCTCGATCAAACCGTTGCGGACTTCGTAGATCGCAATCGCTTCCACTGTGCTGCCGCCGTCGAAGCCGGTGATCAGCTCGCGGTCGACGACCACATTATCCAGCACCATGCGTGTCTGCACTTGCAGGTGCAGGTTGGGGTTCTCGCGAAAGCGCCGACCGTACAGCTCGCGCAACGCCTCGATGCCTTCCGCCAACACTTCGTCATTTTCGTAGAGTCGCGTCACCGCATTGGGCGCAAAAAAGGCGCAAAAGGCATCGATATCGCGCCTGTTGTAGGCTTCCATCTGGCGCTGGAGAACGGCTTCGGCGGGGAGTGCAGACTGACTCATCGGTTCGGTTCCTTCAGTTTGGTGATGATTGGTTACTCAAAGGTAATGGTGAATCGTTTAATATCAGCAGGAAAATCTTATCACAGCCCAGTCGGTGTGCCAATTGAAAGTAGCTGGTTAATCGGCCACGAGGCGTTGGGTTTGTCACCCTGTAAGGGTCTGCTGACCAGAGGGGTAGAGACCCTTACAGGGTGACAAGCGATCAGTTATTTTAGGATGATGATTAGGAATTTACCCAGAATCGAAAGCGCGGCAATAGCAGGCCAGTACGGGCCTTATAGGCCGGCCAACCTGGATAGCGCGCCAGCGACGCTTCCTTCATCAGCATGTTGACCAGAAAGATGCCAATCCAGACCCAAGCCAGGATCAGCCAGGGAATCCAATGTTGGACGATGATCGCATAGGCCGCATATAGCATCATCTCGCCCAGGTAGTTGGGATGGCGAATATATTTGAACATGCCCTCTTCGATCAATCCGCCGCGGTACTTGAGCATGTAATATTTCTGGCTATCGGCCGCCAGCATAATCACCACCCCCACCGTGTGCAGCCCAATACAGAAGGCAAGCCAGGCATTGGACGGTGCGGGATGGTCGGGGCCGAGCACACCAGAGATGAGCAGGTAGGGGGAGATCCAGTAAGGGCCTAACACAAAGAGAAAGGCCAACAGGCCGCCACCCAGCGTCACCCGTTTTTCCCAACTGGCGTCGGGAAAGGCAAAATGTTTGATCAGCCAGCAGAGACCGTAAGAGCCATGCAGTGCCAGGTAGACCCAAGCCGCGGTTGAATCGTTCTGAAACCACAGCATCAGCAAGGCAACATAGAAGAGGGTGCCGCCCTTTTGAAAGTTGATCACCCAGGCCATTTTGAGCAGCCGCGGGCCACCCAAGAAGTCTTGGCTCAGATAATTGTTGATGCGCCGCATCGTCTGCACCAACGGATGAGCGGCGGGCGGGTTAATCATGGCCATCATCGACTCCTTCTGCGTGACGGAACTCACTTTTTATACTGCCGACCAGTGTTTCCATTACTATCGTACCTGATCGCCACCCGCTTGGCAAAGATAGCCGCATGCACCGTTTTACAGCCGCGCGACTTTAACGCGGTTGGCTCGTAATGGCTAATGAAACCTTTTTCAGCAGACCTTATTTTTTTAGAAGTTACGCAGTTGCCCCGGGAACGCTGGCATCCTGCCGGCAGCCGCCAGAGATGGCGGTGATCGCAACTGCGTAACTTCTATCTTTAATAACAGCAACCAAATCCACCCAATTAATATGCCAACCCTGATCAACGATGCGCTCTTTGCGCCGCTGGATGCTGATTTGCATTTGGAACGCATTGCCGGTGGCAACGAAACCGAAGTTTATTGTACAGATGACCGTTGTTACGTGGTCAAGGTAAAGAGTGACGAGGGCAGTGAACCTGACCAAGCACTGGCGCGGGCGCAAGCCATGCGCCGGGCCGCTGACGGCTTTGCCGCCGTGATTGGGGCGCAGCACAGCATCCCGAACAGTTTCATCGTCGCCGCCAATAGCCAGGGACAGGCGCAACCGGTGATCATCCAGCCCTATTACCAACATGCATCACCCCTGTTTACCCTGGATTATAGCGGCATGAGCGCGCAAGAGCGCCGGCAACTGGCAGGCCAACTCCTGCACATCATGCGGCGCTCGATCTTTTCTTGTTTGGGGCGAGGTTGGATGCCCGATCTCTATGGCCGAGCCAGCACCAGCAAGACGGAGCGTAAAAGGTTGAATACGTGGCGCATGTTACCCTGGCGGCTGTGGAGTTTTTTCGTGCAGCGCAACTTGTTACGTTCGCACAACCTGCTCCTTACCGCCGCCCCAGAACGGCGCTTGATCCTGGTCGATTATGATGCCGTCCCCCATAGCAAGCTCTATCAGTTCTTTTATTACGTGGTGCGCCTGCTGCTCTTTCTGCGCGATCTGTGTTTGATCCTGCTAATGGCGGCGGGCGGGCGTGTCCCCAAGGCATAAGGAGGATGGATCGGGCGAGCAGATCAACAGACCCAGCGGCTGTCTAGCCGCTGGGTCTGTTGTTACCGCTTTACTACAGGGTGCGGATTACAACTTCTACTCTGTCAGAGTTACTTTGTCACAATTACTTTGTCACAATCGGCAGATAGATCTGAGTCGTACCATCACCGGTGTCCTCATCCTCGATCGCCGCACGCGCCGCCGGCGGGCCGGCAATGATCGGCGTGTCGTCGCCAAGCGCAATCACGCTGGGCGATGCACTCGACGCCGCCACGGCCTCGACGGCGGTGGTCGTCGCCACGGTAAAGCGGCTGTTGACAATCGCATCTACCTCCACCTGGAACTTGCCTGGACCCGTCAGCGTGACTGATTCAGGGGTCGTGCCATTGTTGGCGCTCACCGCAATGCGCGTGGCATTCGGATTGGTGAAGTCATCGAAGACTGAGACATCTACATCACCAGACTGGATCGCGAAGTCCAACTTGAGCGATTGACCAGCGACCAACGGGATGCGGAAGATCCGCACATCGTTGCGGTTAATCTGGATCACCGAGGTCGGGATGAAGCTGATCACGTCGAAGCCCGGTCGGCGGGAGATATTGCCAGCCTTGTCCTTAATCCAAACAAAGGTGTAGGCCACCCCCTCGCGCGCTTGCAACTGCGTCGCGACGATAAAGGTGTCGGTTGTGCCAGCTTCTGGCGCCGGCAGCGTCGCAAAGCTGCAAGCAGACTCGATCCAGCGCCGGTTCACCACATCATACGTGTAGCGCACGATGCAGTACTTCTCGACGCCGCTGGGGGTCGCGCCGTTGTTGCCGGTCGGGTCGCTGGTTTGGATCTTGACCTTCACATCGCGCACTGCCGTGATCGCATCATTATCGTTGAACGGATTATCGTCGCTGATAAAGACAGCATTCACGGTTGGCGGCGTGTTATCCGATGGCGCATTGCGCAGGCGGACGCGGCGGTCGGCGTCATTGTCATCCTCGTTGGCTTCCGACAACTCATCTTCCGGATCAACCGTGACCGTCACCGTCCCAAAGTTGCCGGACGGGTTAGCCGGAATGCTCCAGGTTGTCGAGATCACCGCCTGGCCGAAGTCTTGCTTGAACAGCGTGTCGATGTTGGCGGTTGGAATCTCTACATCCACCGTCGCCGCGCTATCACTCGGGTCAAGTTCAAAGCGCACCGTCAGGCTGGTCAGGCTCTGATCTTCAAGCAGATTCTTCAGGTCGGCGCGCGTGCCAAAGAGCGACACATTGGCGCCCACTGTCACCGTTTGGCCTTTGTAGACCACCGGCGGGTCGATGAAGATGTCGTGGCTGCGCACGGTCAGGTTGAGTGGGAAGGGCGTGTCGGCGTCCAGCGTCTTCAACCATTCGACGACGGCTTTCTGCTTGTTCACATCCGTCAACGGATCGCTTTGACTGGGGCGTAACCCAGACACCCGATGGTTCGGGTTGGCCAGCACACAATCCAACGTCTCGCAGGCGCCGTTATGATAGTACGGCGGCACATGCCAGATGGCGAGCAACGATGGAATATTGAAGCCAGCGCCCTTGCCGTCATTGTTGTAGTCAATACCCAGACCATCTTTGCCGGCGGTGTCTTTTTCCACCGCGCCGATCAAAGCAGCACCGGGCACCTGGTTGAGTGGGTTAGCACCGGCAACATTCAGGTTGAAGGATTTGATATCAAACAAGAATTTGGGCAGGAACTGACCGCCATTAGGGTCGGGCGGCGTGCCCACGCCGTTGAGGTCAGTTTCCGTTACCACATCCGCTGCGGCCGGCGGTGAGGTAAAGTCTTTATTGCTGATCGTCCACTTGGTGCCGCCGTGACATTTCTGGCAACCCGCCTGGAAGAAGAGGCGGCGACCCTGACCCACCGTATTGGCGTTCAGACCACCGGCTACTTCGTCACTGGTCAGCGCACCATTTGGCGTGCGGATAGCGAAGCGCACCCATTCCTTCACCGAATCCAATGCCGCCCAGGAAGTGCTGCTGCCGGGGAGACGCACAGTCACTTGTTGGCGATTGGCATTCGCAATCGGCAGGAAGGGAGCAACGACTTTCGGCGCCGCATCAATATTGCCGGTATCGCTGATGATCAGGCCGTGGTTCGGGTCGAGCACAGCGGGCGGACCAGCGCTCAGCGGGCCGGGACCAGAGACATTGCGGATGTTCAGCTCGAAGTCTTGCACTTCGTCGAAGATTGCCGAGTAGTTAAGCACGCGCTGATCATCCGGGTTGTGCGGGCTCCAGGTGCCATTGAGCGGTACAGACTTGCGCGGGCCAGCGCCAAATTGCCAGATGTTGCCGTCGGTGAGACCGGCAAAGTGACAACTGGCGCAGTTTTGCCAGCCTTCGCTGGAAAGCCGATTAACCTTGCCACCTTCGAAGACACCGCGCGACGAGAAGAAGATCTCGGCGCCGACTTGCAACTGTTCTTCCTCGGAAGCAGGGCTGGGCAGGTTCGTCAGCTTGAGGACCGATTCGACGGTGTCCGAACTCAAGTTGACTACCGAGACATTACGCGAAATGTAGTTCATCACAAAGGCGCGCGTATCGCGGATCACGATACCCAGCGGATTCTTGCCAGCCTTTTCACCCTGCGTGGCTGGGTTTAGGGAATCGTTCAAATCGATATAGCGCGTGGTGCTAATGCTGCCCGTAAAGTCGAGTTTGCCCGCCGCGTCTACAGTGACCTTGACCAGCAAGTCACTACCGGCCGAGACCACATAACCATTGCCGGCGCCACTCTGGTTGGTGAAGGCCATCGCCCAGGGATTGGCGAAGAAGAGTTTGGTCTTGTTCAGTTCGGGGATGCGCGCACCCAGATGCAAGTTCTTGAACTTGGCGGTGCTGGCGTCGGTTGGCGTGCCAGTGGCGACGTTGTCCAGCACGTTGACAAAGGCGTGCGTGTCCACGTTGAAGCGTAGCGGTCCCAACGGTGAAGAGGCGATGTTGGGCAAGTAGGCTTGTTCGCCACGGATCACGATGCTTTGCATTTGGTTGGGATAGGCGCTGGTGACATTGGCGTTACCAGGAATCTTGAATCCGCTGTCTTGAGCGCCGATCTCAACGCGGGTTGTTGGGCTGTAATCGGCAATATTGACAGAATTGGTATTGATGTTCAACTGGCAGACGACGCCAACTTTGCCATCATCGGTGCCCTGTTTGGCGTTCGCGCCACCGGTGAAGGAGAGGAAGCGCGTCACGTAGAGCCGATCATTGTTCAACGTTACGGCCAAACCGCGCGGCTGGAAGTGGCGGTTGCGATCTGGGTCGTTACAGATGCTGTTGCGCAAATCTACCGCACCGATCACATTTTGGGTGCTAGTATCAATCACCGAGATCGTATCTTGCACGCTGTTGGCGACGAAGATTCGTTTGCCGTCGGGCGAGGCGACGATGTTGTACGGTTCGGCACCAGTAATTAGCGTCTTCTGGACTGCGGTGGTGATGCTGCTCGCGTTGCTGGCGGTCACATTGATCACCGTCACGCTGTTGTCGGCCGCGTTGGCCACATAGGCACGATATTGGCCGGGCGCTGCACCCACATCCAAGGCGATACTTTGCGGCTCGTCACCCACATTCGTAATGTTTTTGATCACACTTGGGGTGCCGCCCAAGTTGCCAATCACCGAGACGCTGTCGTCGTCTGGGTTGACAACCCAAATGTGATTTTTGTCTGCCGACATTGCGATGGGGCTGGAATAGGTGGGCGTGTCGAACGCAGTGACAGCAAGTGCGGCG
>JBBRVA010000444.1:0-6847 GCA_038247295.1 Caldilineales bacterium
GGCCTGGTTGGGTGACGGGCAGCCCGTTGCGACGGGCGGGATCGTGATGATCAGCGTGTAGTCGACTGTATCCGACGGTGTCGCCACGCAAATAATATAATCCCCAGTAAGAGGCAATACTTGCACGAAGGTGCGGCTTTCATTTTCCAGGCGCTTCAATGGCACACCACCGTTGACACTACTATCAGCAGCGCGCACCAAGAAGTTAGCCAGGTCGCCCGCCGAACTGATCTCCACGGTCATTGTCTGGTTGGCCTGCGCACCAAGCACATAACAGACTTGTTGCGGAAAAGTGACACTACTCCTTAGCGTAGCTGAAGTGCCGCCGGCGGGAAAGCGCACACGGATCGGCGCTGCGCCGCCATCTGCGGCTGGCACGCGCAAACGTTGCCCGACATTGATGCGGTCGCTATTTAGATTGTTGAGTTGCATCAAAACGGCCACTGTGGTGTTAAAACGATTGGCGATACGGGTCAGGGTATCGCCGCGTTGCACGACGTAAATGGCAGTTGCTTGTTGGTTGGGTGCAGAGGAGGGGGCGGCTTGTACAGTCGTGGTCCACGGCACCATTGTGAAACATAGCATAAAGACAACGCCCAGCAAAAAGATCTTTTGGCAGATATTCTTTAGGTGAGATAGCATATATGTTCCCTCTACGATTGAATGATTAAACATACGAGCACAATCTGAAATTGAAGAATTTTGTATAGCAGTAATGCTTCATTCACGCACCTTATCTCCCTTGCGTTCCCTCACTAGGCGCGCCACGCTGCCGCCTTTGCCCTGTCCTCGAAAGGCTGCAATCGGGTCTTTGCGCACAGGCACGACCTGAATCGTATCATTTTCAATAATCCATTCCAATCGATCTGCCGGCGAGAGGTGAAAGCGCCGCCGGATCGCGGCAGGAATCACGGTCTGCCCTCTACCATTGATGGTGCTTTGCATAAAGACCTCCTTTGAATTAATCATTCCAATAATTATAATTCATATACTACGACCATTGCCTACCCTGTTAACAGGCAGAATGCGGAGCCGGCAACAGGTGTGTTATCAAGTTTTAGGCCGAGATCATGTATAATGGTAGCTAGCAATTGGATAAGGTTCTGAGTAGAGGCAGCTTATGACACAAGCAATCATGGTTCATATCCCAGATACGTTATATAACCAACTGAAGCGTACAGCCGAGTTGTCGCATCGTTCGATTGACACAATTATTGCCCAAAGTTTGGCCCATAGCATCCCACCGCTCTTGGAAGATATCCCGCTTGAGTATCAAAGCGATGTTTATCCGCTCTTGGAAATGGGCGAGAAAGAACTCCAGGCAGAAGCGCGGCGTGTGTTCTCTCCTAATCGTTGGTCTGAATATGAAGCTTTGCTTGAAAAAAATCAAGCAGGAGATTTAACGGTCAAAGAGAAGACCCGACTAGATATTCTACGGCGTGATGCAGATATCTTGATGTTACGCAAAGGCTATGCCGTAGTTTTGCTAAAATTGCGCGGTTATGAAGCGCCCTCGCTTCGTGAATTGCCTAAAGTCTCGTACTCTGAACTGGGCAGTTTGTGATTAGAGTATTTTCCTCACCGCATCCCCGGATAATGCCCAGCCGGATGCTTGCGCAATTCTTCCTCGATCAAATCCGCGCCTAACCCCGGTCGTTCGCTCAACTTCAAATAGCCACGCTCAATTTCGAGCGGATGCGTCATGATTTCATTGCGCCAGGGGGCGTCGTCGACATCAATTTCCAAGATGAAAAAGTTGGGCACGGTGGCGGCCACGGCGGCGGAGATCAGCGTGTTGAGCGGGCTGTGGCAGGCGTGCGGGGCGATCAAGACATCGTAGGCGTGCGCCAGGTCGCAGATCTTCTTGCCCATCGTGATCCCGTTCCAGGCGAAGTCGGGCATGATGATGTCCTGGGCATGCAGTTGTAGAAACGGCTTGTACTGGTGCAGGCCAAAGAGACTCTCGCCCGTGCAGATCGTCGTCTGGGTCGATTGGCGGATCAGGGCCAGCGCTTCGGGATCGAGTGTCTCGGTCTCCAGCCACATCAGGTTGTATGGCTCTAATGCCTGCGCCAATTTGATTGCGCCACCCAATTTGTAGGTAAAGGCCACATCCAGCGCAATCCCCACGTCCGGCCCCAGCGCTTCACGAAACGTGCCGACAATGGCTTCGGCACTGCGGATCACACTTGGCGGTGCATCGCCCGTGGTATGGGTCAGGCGGCTCATGGTGGGGGTGGTGTCAGGGCGATCTTGCAGCGGAAAAAGGTTGGTCTTGATCGCGGTATAACCCCGTTCCAACACTTCTTCGGCCAAGCGCTTTAGATCATCGGTCGTAGCAACCGGCGGCAAGCCCAACTGCTCTGCCCAACGGGCGCGCACCGTGCCACAGTGGGACCAGTAGAGACGCAACTCATCGCGCAGTTTGCCGCCCAACAACTGCCAGACCGGCGCACCCAGCGCCTTGCCCCGAATGTCCCAGAGTGCCGAGTCGATGCCGGCCATTGCTTTCCAGGCAATGCCGCCTACATGGCGCATCGAGGCCGCGGTCAAATCCCACCAGATCGCCTCCACCTGCATCGGGTCGCGGCCGATCACCCACTCGGCATAACGCTCGACGGTGGCAACCACGGGGCCGGGCGAGCCCCAATCCGTACAATCACCCCAGCCAATCAGGCCCGGTTCGCTGGTCTCAATCTTGACAAAGGTCCACGGGCGGAAGCCGCCGTCGACGACGAAGGTTTTGATGGCCGTGATTTTCATGGGGTTTCTCCTGAGAAAGAGGATACGGGATTAGAGAAACGGGAAACGGGGTGAAGACTACTTCTGTATCCTGTTTCCTGTATCCTGTTTCCCTGTCCTGCTAACAGTACCTCTACCTCTTGCGAACTGTTCGTCTGCATCAGGTTGGCGCGGATGTGGCTGGCGCCGGCAATGTCTTTGATGTACCAGCCGAGATGTTTGCGCATGGCAACGAAGCGGTAACGTTCGTAGGCTTGAAAAGTCTCTTCGTAGAGGCGCGCATGATCAAGCGCAATATCGATCAGTCGGTAACGAAAAGCCATTCTTGCGCGCCGATCCTGTGGATCCGTAAAGGGTTGGTGATCCGGATGGAAGATAAACGGATTGCCAAAACTGGCGCGGCCAATCAAGACGCCATCGAGACCGTAGGTGGCGGCGCGCGCTTCGGCATCGATGCGCGACGTGACATCCCCGTTGCCCAAAATTAAAGTGGGCGTTGCCTGGGCCAGTTCGGCGGCGCGCCCGATCGCATCCCAATCCGCTTGGCCGCTGTAAGCCTGGCGCAGGGTACGGCCGTGCAGCGCGAGTGCGGCCGGTTCCATCTCCAGAATGCGCGGAATCCAGGCCTCGACCTCGGGCGCTTCATAGCCGATGCGCGTCTTAACGCTGACGGGGATGGCGCGATGTTGGCGATAGGCGGCGGGCAATTGGGCGTGCTGATCAGCCACATATTGACTAAAGCGTGCCAGTAGCCGCGTGCAATCCGCTGTCGTCGCCCCATTACGCCACGCTTCCACGCCATCCTTCACGGCTTGGATAATGGCCTGGGCGCAGTCTGGGGTGCGGATCAAACCGGCGCCGCTGCCGCCATTGGCTACAGTTTTGGCCGGGCAACCCATATTGATGTCAATGCCGTCAAAGCCCAGTTCGCAGAGCATAATCGCCACCTGGCGAAAATAGTCCGGCGTGCGGCCATAGATCTGGGCGATGATTGGGCGTTGGCTTTCGTCGTAGAGAAAATTGCGCATCGCTTGCCAATCGCCATGACAGAGCGCCTCGACACTGGTAAACTCGGTGTAGAGGATATCGGGATTGCCATATTTTTTCTGGATGTAGCGAAACGGATGATCCGTGATCGCATCCATGGGCGCCAACCCAACGATAGGGCGGGGCAGGCTGGCCCAAAAGTGTTGAGCTTGGTTAGCTTCGTTGATAATAGACACTACGTCCTTGTCCTTTGCGCACAATAAACCCTAATTCGATTTTCGTCTAATTTTCGTCTAAAATTAGACGAAAGACAAATTTTCACCTATGCCGCCGTTTGGCATCTGCGATTCGTCGACTGGGCAAAAGCGACGCCAGCAGCACAAAGACATCGCGTCCACCGAGCAGAAAATAAAAGAGACCATATGCCAGCGTACCACTGCTAATCGCGAGCAGCAAAAATAGAACCGGCCCCAATTCAAGCCCAGCCAGGGCGCGGATGATCAGGCCCATACCGGCGCTGGCGAGCAAGGTGCGCAGCAGCACCGTGCCCAACGCGGCGCGATCTAATTGAGCGACTGTCGCTTGGTTGAGCAGATAGAGCGTCACAGCCAACGCGGCTGCCGCCAGACTGGTGGCCCAGGCCAGTCCTTGAATGCCCCACCCACCGACGAACAGCAAGCTAAGCCCGATATTGAGCACCATCCACCCCAATGTGGCCCACATCGGCGTGCGGGTATTGTGACGCGCGTAAAAAGGCAAGGCCAAAATATCCTGCGTCGCTTCGGCCACCAGGCGCACAGCCAAAATTCCGAACAAGGCGTAGACCACGGTGGTGGCTTCGGCATCGAACGAGCCACGTTGCAACAGAAAGGCTACGGCTGGTTTGCCCAAAGCCACCAGACCAATCGCACCCGGAATGATCAACGCCCAAACCGCATGCAAGGCTTGTGTCACCGTGCTTTGCAATTTCTCGCGTTCCCCAGCGTTATATTGTTCGGCCAGGCTGGGGAAGACGACCGTCGAGATCGCGACGGCGAATAAGGTCTTGGGCATATAGACCATGATCAGCAGCGCGTAGAAGTAGGCCGAAATCGCGCCGGCGGGCAGTTGCGAGGCCAGCCGAATCAAGACTAGATCGACGGCCTGGCCAGCACCTAGCGTGATCACACGTGGCCATACGAGGTGGCCCATCGCGCGCAGACCAGCTGAGTAGATTCCAATCTGCGGGCGATAGCCGATCCGATAGTGGAAAAAAGCGGGCAGTTGCACCAAGACTAAGAGCAGTGCGCCGATCACGCTGCCCCAGGCGACCCCGTGAATGCCCCAGATGGGCGCTAGAAAATAGAGGCCGAGAATCTGACCACTATCGATGGCAACCGTACCAAGCGCCGGTGCTAGGAAATGTTGGTGGGCGTTGAGCAGGCTGGAAAGGACGCTGCCCACGCCAAAGATTATCACGGCCAGCAGCAAGATGCGCATCAATTCGGCCGTCAATGTTTGCGATTGCGGCGCAAAGTCTGGCACCAGCAACGTGCGCGTAATCCACGGCGCAAAGAACGCGGCTAAGCTACAAATGCTCCCGAGAACAATGAGCGAGAGCGTCAGTACACTACTGGCTAGTGCAGCAGCCTGGACGAATTTTGCCTGGCTTAGGTAGGCGGAGTAGACGGGAATCAATGCGGCGCCCAGCGCCCCACCAACGAGCATCGCGTCGAAGAGTTCGGGCAATTGGTTGGCCGCGGCAAATGCATCGGCAACCGGGCCAGCGCCAAAAGTTCCGCTCATCAACAATAGCTTAACAAAACCGGTGACTTTGTTAAGTCCTAAAATGACGATTACGATGAGTCCGGTGCGCAGCAAACGTTGCGCCATCAAAGCAAGATGCTCCGATTATTTTTAGCACTGGATTGCATTTTAGTAAGGTCACTGCTACAATTATTTTTCATCTTATCCATAAGGATCAAACTAATCACCTGGAGGATTTTCAATGCACCCAAGACTCGCTGCCTCTGACCGCATCCGCTTGCGTCGCAAGTTGGCGTTTTTGCTATTTGCTACAATAGGATTGACGGTATTGCTTTCATTACCAGTTGCAATCTTCCCGACAAAACCAACGTTCGCCCAGGCCGCTGGTTTCCAACCCCTGACCGAAATTCCGGCTACAGCCCAACAAGTGGTCGCTGGCGTCTATCCAATCACGGTCTACAATCTGGATATCGAAACGAGCACCTATTATGTAGATGCCTATGTCTGGTTTCGCTGGCAAGGTGAGATCGATCCTACGCTAACGGTGGAGTTCATCAATGCCGTCGAGAAGTGGGGCATGACGCAAGTCAACATTTTAGAAGAACCCAAACAGTTACCCGATGGCAGTTTATACCAAGTGATGCGCGTGGAAGGGCGTTTTGTCCAACCTTTTACGTTGGCAGATTTTCCGCTGGACGAGCAAACATTGACCTTCCTGTTTGAGGACACAACTTATCCGCTAGATGACCTTGTCTATATTGCGGATACCGAAGATTCCGGCTACGGCGACACGCTTAAGATTCCAGGCTGGGATATTACCGGCTGGAGCATAGCCAGCCAAGCGCACAAATACGATTCGCAGTTTGGTGAAACTGGGCAGGCATCACTGTCCGCCAATTTTTCGGTATTGCGTTACGAGCTGACGATCAAACGGCCAGTTAATTTCTTCATCTGGAAATTATTGCTGCCGCTCCTGATTGTCCTGGGCGCTAATTGGACCGCGCTTCTGCTACATCCAAGCCTGGTAGAAGTACGCACGGCCATGCCAGCCACGGCATTGCTCACGACGGTCTTTCTGCAACAATCCTATTCGTCTTCATTGCCAGAGGTAGGCTATTTGGTATTGCTGGATAAGATCTACGTGCTTGCCTACCTACTTTTGATTGCCACGCTCGCAGTCGTGATCACCGTATCTGCCCGTGCCAACGGTGTGGACACTGAGGATTACACGCGCGCACAGCGCATTGACCGGGTCGCCTTAATTGCCCAGATCGTTGTGTTTGTGGTCGGCCTTGCGATAATTCTTATGCTGTAATGTAATGGTTGTCATCAGTTTTTACGGCTGGGAGTGCCGCCATCCGTGGCGGCCACC
>JBBRVA010000445.1:0-6838 GCA_038247295.1 Caldilineales bacterium
GAGGCAGTAGGTCTTCTTCTTGTCGGCGCTGAGGAACGAGATGAGCCATTGCACGCCCTCTTCGGCGTTGATCTGGTTGATTAGCGGGGCGCTACTTTCGACTTCTTGAATCTGTTCGGCAAAATTACGTTCGATGAGATAGACGGCCACTGGAATTCTCCTTTTGTCATGATGGGTCTGAATTAGTTCGGATCAGTGATGGAGCAGGCGAACAAGGGTCAAGCGTTCCGCGAGAAATATTGTTGACGGATCGCTTCAACCTTCTCGGCCAGAAACTTCATCCCACAAGCCTCGATGGTCTCCACTGCCTCATTCAACAAGACGATGGCACGCGCCCGATCCCCTGGTTGGTTGCGTGCCAGGCGCAGCGCGGCGTACTGGACTTGCGTATGTGCCAGCCTGGGTCTTGACTTGATTTGTGCATTGAGACGTAAGGCCTTCTCGAAAAGGGTTTCAGCATTCGCCCATTGTTCCAGTACGGTCGCTAACAAGGCGAGATAGTGCGCCGCGGCACCCAAACAAGCGACCCCAAAACCGATCACAACCACAACATCGGCATAGGGGAGCAAATATTGGTACAATTGAGCAGCGCGCGGCCGGTCCTGCAGAAAGACACAGACCTCACTCAGATAAGCAAGACTGCCAACCCACAGCGCATCCTGGGACAATGTCGTGAAATTGTTGGCCGCCAGCAACGCAAACTGCTCGCGTGCTTTCACAACCCAGCCTAAATCACAATAGATCAGCGCCAACCCTGGGCGCCACACCGAATCTGGGTTGCGTTCAACATACTCCTCGATGGAAGATGCCAGTTGGGATATGCCCCCTTGCTCGCGGTGAAGCGTAAACATCAGGATGCCATAGGTGCCATTGGCAACCTCAACCTGCATCTGTTGCCCGCTCATTAGGGCGCGCTGAGCAAATGCTTCGGCTTCCGTAAAGTTGCCGGCCAGCGCGGCGCGCATCGATTGCGCGACGTGGAAAACAAAGAAAAGGAACGCTTGCTGGAGTTCGTCGGAAAATTGGGCATGCGCGGCTAACATACGATCGACCGCTGCTATGTCACCTGCTTCCAGGTAATCAGCAACCGACATGGTATACACATGGGCTTCTCGATCGCGGTCACCAAGCAGCCGTGCAAGTTGTAACAGCTCCTGATCGGCCACCAGTCGCGCTTGGATATTTTCTGGCTTGCGGTAAGCGATTGCCCGTACATATAAAGCGTCAAACAACGCGAGGGGATCGTCCACCTGGCGCGCCATGGCAATCGCTTGTAAACTGAGCGTCTCGGCTTGTTCTGCGGCGGCGTTGAAGAAGAAAGCCTGGGCTAGTTGGCCTAAGATGCGCGCCTTCAATACACTGTCGGTTGCGCCGATCAGTTCCAGCGCATTCTCCAAAATGCGAATCGCGGGCGCGGCGGGTCGATTGAAGCGGTAGCGAACTTGCTCATAACCGAGCCCAGCCTGTGCTAACTCATCCACCCATTGATGAGCATAGGCGATCTCTGCCGCGCGTTGGAAGGAGTGGAGGGACTGTGTGAGTTCGCCTGTTTTGAATTGCGCTGGGGCCAAAGCCAGTTGTAGCCTTGCCTGCTGTCTCTGGCGTTCCGCTGTTTTGGGCAGGGTCTCAAGCAACCGTAACGCATCGTTACAGAGATCAGCTGCCTCGCGAAAGGCAAGCCGCGCATCGGCCTGCGCGGCGGCCTATTGCAGATAGGCCACGGCTTTGCTAGTCAAGCCTGCGGCTTGAAAATGACGCGCCAATTGTACGGCAACCTGTGCCGTTTGCCCTTGATAGAATTGCTCCAGGGTCTGGCCGATATCTTCATGTAGATAGGCGCGCTCGCCCTCATCCAGCGTTTGATAGAGGTAGTGTTGAAACAAGATATGGCGAAAGCGGTAGTGCGAAAGGCGTTGTTCCCCCAGATGCAGATTCCCCTGACTGTGGACCAAATCATGCCGGCGATCAAGCCGGGCGCCTAACTGATGGACAACGGTGCGTTCATCCTGATGCAGCACAGACGCCACCACTTCGGCGATAAACTCTTCGCCCATCACACTGGCTACTTTGACAATCTCCAACAGTTGGCTGGGCAGCCGGTTGATCCGTGCACTGATCACGCCTTCGACACGGCTGGGCACTTGCGCCCAATCGATGGCGTTGCCGATGATCCAATCGCCCGTTTGATCGCGCACCAAATCAGCGCGTAGTTTCATGTCACGCAGAATTTCGGTCGTGAAGAGGGCGTGGCCTTGCGTATGGTGGAACAAGCTGGTGCGAAAAGTGACGGGCAGTTGGTGCTTTTCCAGGTTGAGGATGCTTTCGACAAACTGTTGGCCATCGCTCTGGCCCAAATCGAGCGGCTTTTCGCCAAAGAGTCGTTGAAATTCATGGACGAGCGCCTCCAATGGGTGGCGTTCCACCGCGCCCGTGGTTGTCGCGGTGCGCGGCATCGCCAAATCGTGGGGGCGATAAGTTCCGAGCACCCAAACCCGTTGCCCGGCCAAGCGGCGCCCCAAATGAAAGAGCAAGCTGATCGAGCCACTGTCGGCCCAATGCAGATCTTCCACCATCAGAATGAGCGGGTGCCGTTGCGCCACCGCCTGCAAGACTCTGGTGTACATCGCAAAGAGAGCGGTTTGGCCGATGTGCAGTGGCGGTTGCCGCGTGCCGCTTTGCGCCACCAATGCCTCCAGTTGTGCCAGCCACGGCAGATCGCCCGTGACCGCGGCGGCGGCGCGTGCATAGAGGGCCGCACCCGCAAGGAAAATCTCGATCAAACTGGCGCCATGTTGGATCAAGGCTTGCGCCATGTCAAGGGTCAAACGCCTTAAGCGGCTGGCATGATCACCGCTAATCACCCCGGCGCGCAAGCCCGCTTCGACATCACCGGTCAGGAGCGCCATGATTTCGCGAAAGGGCAGATAGGGGTCGCCAAGCCCGCCGTAGGCATTGCAGTTGCCTGTGGCCACCACCAGAGTCGCATCTCTCGCCAAAGCACGCTGTCCAATTTCACGCAGCAAGCTTGTCTTGCCACTCCCGGCTTCGCCGATGACAAAGGAAACCAAGCCGTGGCCAGCCAACATTTGATCGAGTTGGCGATCCAAGTGGGCCAATTCGTTTTCGCGGGCGACAAAGGCAACGTGTTGGGCCGGCGCCAGCGAATTGTTTGGCAAAAAATCAGGTGATTCTTGGCGAAACGAAGCCGTTGTGGCATGTTGTGCCACCGCACTCAATGCCGGCGCACGCCCCACGCCATTGCTGTGTGAGGCTGATAGATTTGTCGGTCGGCTCGTCGTTGTGACTGGATTGTAGGGTGTGATTGGCTCGTATGAGGATGTGGGTGGGGCAGCTAATTGCTGTAAAAGGGCTTGTTCAACAGGTTCATCGGCGCGTAATACCGCCATCCCTGCTGCAGCCAGCAACTGATTGGCTTCGCTGACCGTCACCATCACAGCCTGTTGGCGCAACCAGTCGATGATCGCGCAGACCCGTTCCCGTGCCTGTGGACCATTGAGCCGCCGCCCCTTGCACATCTTGCCGATGATCGAGGGATCTTGCAAGATGCCCGCGGCCAACTTAGCTTGGCTGAGGCCATGCTTGCGGTGGAGATGCTGACTGAGCAGATCGCCAAACGGGTGACTCATTCATGGACACTTTGTTACCCTCCACGCCAACGCGGGTAACAAAGTGTCCATGATCTGGACAAAAAGGACTCTTGATCTGGACAGCAAGGTTACGGCATATTCTAGCACAGGTTTAGATGAAGTTTCCAGATGGCTTCAACGATTCATAAAAGTGAGGAAGGACCAATGAAACCGATTATTACAACAACCAATCTGTTGGCTCATATAGGTCTTCGGGTGAAATGCATCTAATTCCTTGCTGGTAGTTTGTGCCATTTCACCCATTCGCCCATATGAGCGAATAACTTATCTTTCGACGATTTTTACAAAGGAATGGAAAAAGAGATAGACTAGCTGCTATGAAAGCAGAAGTCGAAATCAAAACTGAACGAGTGGATGATATTCCCTTGCTGATGTGGCAACAAAGAGCAATGGGGATACCGGGAATTATAGACGAAGTGATAGCCACCCATGGGAATCGCCAAGGGCTGAGTATCGGCTGGACAATAGCTGGTTGGATAACGTACATTTTGTCGGAATCGGATCATCGGCTGAGTTAGGTTCTGTTGACATTTCTATCGGAGCCAAATAAGGGCAGAAGCAAAGCTGAGAAAAGCCTTGTATCGAGAGGCATATTTCTCAAATCGAGAAAAGATACGCCGATATTGCTTGATTTTATTCATGAAACATTCAACCAAATGACGAACCTTGTAGGTATGCCAATCGGTATCTCTCTGGACCAAACGATTTTTCTTGGCCCAGAGGGCACCCCGAATAACCGCTTCTGCGTCATTTTGGGCAACAAACTAGAGAATTTTATCGCTGTCATCGCCTCGGTCAGCCAGCCGCGCCTCGAAATCAAAGCCTTCCAGCAAGGCGATGGCTTGCGTGGAATCGGCTCTTTGCCCACCGGTCAACAACAAACGCAGTGGGTTCCCCAATCCATCAACAGCTACATGGATTTTTGTGCTAAATCCACCGACACGCTTGCCCAAAGCCTGCTCTTCCTGACCTCCATTTTCTTTGGGCGCACCCGCTGCACACGGATGGGCGCGCACGACAGTGCTGTCAATCAGCAGCCATTCCAGATCCGGATCTTCTATGAAATGCTCATGCAATTCGTCCCAGATCCCTTGATCAGACCATCTGCCAAATCGTTTGAAAACTGCATTCCAGTTACCCAGTTCGCTAGGCATATCTCGCCATTGCGCTCCCGTACGCATTATCCAATGAACTGCATCAATGAAGAGCCGGCTCTTTTCTTCATGCCCCGTATACGTCCCAGGGCGTTGCTTTAGATATGCGTAGATCTTATCCCATTTTGAGTCGTCTAATCTATGTCTTACCATAGACTTATTTTGACTCATTGTTGGCAAATTCTCAAAATTGCTCAAATGTCAACAGAACCTATGGTTTTGATCTATTTCGAGACAAAAGGAAAAGAGCTATATATCAACAACTTGCGAGACGTTAACTTTACATCATTTAAGATCGAGATGACGTTTAAGTTTGCACTGGACAGTGACAATAACTTATTGGTGACCCACAAGGACTGGATCAAAGCCGA
The DNA here is from genome assembly GCA_038247295.1 of Caldilineales bacterium. Taxonomy (GTDB): domain Bacteria; phylum Chloroflexota; class Anaerolineae; order Caldilineales; family Caldilineaceae; genus JAPLGZ01. Next base: position 5,194 of record JBBRVA010000445.1, read on the forward strand.
TGTGTCAACCGATGCAGCACCTGGTTATCGCCGATTAGTCGAGAACGGAATCGAAAGCGGGTTTCGAGACAAGAGATATGGGGCGCTGTATGACATCGAAAAGGACACCTTTAGCCTTCGTAGTTCCGGGAAGACAAGATCGTAGGAAGCTTAGTCAGCATCAGAGAATTAGCCCGGCAGTACAATCTGTCATCCCCCATCTCGTTGCGGGAGTTAATCTAAGCATTGGGGGTCCGCGGAGAAAGTAGTATTCAAGCACAAAGTTCCATTCAAGCACTCAACCGAACACTGAAGCGGTTTTTGCTGAGTGGTGACTTCTATGTGGTGGGTATCTCCGGGGATGATCAGTGGCTGATTATCGATTACATTCTGCCGCCAGGCCAGCTCGAACCATTCCCCGAGAATCCGCAGCCACCACTTGAGTCAGGGCTGCTAGCCAACATCGACCACATTGTGGTGCTGATGATGGAGAACCGCTCCTTCGATCACATGCTCGGTTACTTGAGCTTGCACAGCGGACGAGCCGATGTCGAGGGGTTGCGCGGTGGCGAGAAGAATCAATACAACGGGCGCGACTATCCGTCCTTCCTGCTCCCCGACACTCAGTTCCCCCTAAGCCCCTGCCACCAGCACGAGTGCGTCGAGAATCAGATAAACAGGGGCAATATGGATGGATTTGTGGAAGATTTCGCCAAGCACTACGAATCTCAAGTAGATCCTGGCAGGATCATGGGGTATTACAACGCTGCGCATGTTCCCGTGTATGACGCATTGGCCCGTGAGTTCTTGATCTGCCAGCGTTGGTTTGCCGCCCACCCGGGGCCGACGTTTTGCAACCGCTTCTACACCTTGACTGGTCGGCTCAACCGTGATGCCTCCGGGCAACCGGAGAAAAACAATCCTACGGGGGAGACTTTCAAACCGGTCTCCACCAAAACTATTTTCGACCATCTCACCGAGCACGGGGTTTCCTGGCATTACTATGAACACCGGTACTGTTTTCTGCGTATGTTTGAGCGTTACACCTTCGACGACAACAACTATATCCTTGATGCTAACGATCCTGTGAAGGGGTTCTTCGCCAGTGCGCGGGCGGGAACCTTACCGTCCGTGTCGTTCATCGATCCCAACTTCATCGATGAGCCAGACGGCCAAGACAATGACGACGGAGCGCCCGGTGATATTGCAGCAGGACAGAACCTGACAGGAAGGGTGGTGGACGCTGTGGTGCATAGCCCGAAATGGAACAAGACGCTGCTAGTAATCACCTACGACGAGCATGGCGGTTTCTATGATCATGTAAACCCCCTGAATTTCCGGGACAAAGCAAAACCAGTGTCAGGCATCGACCATTACTGTGTGCGCGTGCCGGCCTTCGTTATATCCCCGTGGGTTGATCGAGGCACAGTGAGTGATGTGGTGTTCGATCACACATCAATCGCAAAGACCATCGCCCGACGCTTCATGAGCGCCAATCCACCGGATATGGGCGAACGCATGGCCGCAGCCTCCAGGTGGAGATGCAAGCCGTCCTACCCCATCGCGCCACCCTGGCCGAGCTGTTGCGCAATCTTTTCCTCTTCCTGCCGTTGATCAACAATCAGGAGGTCAACGCGGCCCCCTCAGTGGCCGCGCACGAGATCGA